>CANHCJ010000065.1 GCA_947458025.1 Rhodospirillales bacterium
CACCCGTAGATCGGTCGAAAGGGAATACCCCATGCCTGCCGGCCCCCTCTCCGGCAGACAGCTTGAATCAGATTTCAAGCGCGTTGGGTACCCCTAACGATTCAACCGGATGGGCTACCGCTCTAGAGGTTCGCGATGTGCCGCGCCAGGCGGGCCCGCGCATCGTATGCCAGTGTGTCGGACAGCACGGCGGAGAACCCGGGAATGCGGGCGATGCCCTGGGCATCCACCGTCATGGCCACCTGGAACCGGCAGGGGCGGACAAGGCGCCATTGCAGGCCGCCGCCGCCCATGGGGTACTGGTCGCTCGGCGCCTTGTCGCGATCGTGGGAGGTGTAGGCGACGACCTTGACGATGCGGTCCTCGCCGATGTCCTTCACGCCCGAGAGCCCCAGTGCCTGAAGCTTGCGGTAGCCTTCGTGACCGTAATCGGCCTGGATCTGGGCGTGGACCGCAGGGCGCACGGCATCGAGGGCCGCATTGGCGGAGGGCAGGCCCGCGCGCCCGCCGGATCGCAGGGTGATCCCTTCCAGGATGAAGTCTGCCACGCTGAGTTGCTGCTTCAGGACCAGCACCGCCCACCCCTGGGCCAGGCGCGCCTCGGCGAAACCGAGCGACCGGGCGAGCGGGCCTCGCGACTTGGGACCAACCCAGCGGTTTTTCGTGACGTTGCCCTTGAGGTACAGAACCGCGTCGGGCGTCCGCAGCAGTGGGGTCATGGCGGGGACTTTCGGTGCGGGCCGGGTCAGTCGCGAAGCCAGCGCCGGTAGCGCTCGGCCGAGGTCGCGATGGCCTGCTTGCCGCCGGTGGGCATCACCTTGTCCCACCAGGCGCCGTAGAGCCGGTCGAAGGCAAACGGCGCCACGGCCTGCTCGATGGCTGTCACCGTGCGCGCCGACAGCGGGATCAGGTTCGGGTAGCTGCGCATGAAGCTCACCTTCGCCCGGTCCGGCAGCAGCTGGATGATGTCCCCGGTCAGCAGCGCGCCGCGGCCCGCGGCACCATCGCGCCAGTGCAGCATGGTGCCGCCATCGTAATGGCCGGGAGCGTTGATGAGGGTGATGCCCTCGGCCAGCGCATGCGTCGGCCCCGACCAGAAGCGCAGCGCCGGATCCGGCCGCAGGATGTGGCCGCGATCGGCCGCATGCAGCCAGACCTCGGCGCCAAACGCCTGCGCCCATTCCGCCATGGCGCTGTAGTAGTGCGGGTGGGAGATGGCGATCCTGCTGATCCCGCCGAGGGATTTCACCAGCGCGATGGTCGCGGCATCCAGCAGGGTGATGCAGTCCCACAATATGTTCCCCTCGGGTCGCAGCAGCAGCAACGCGCGCTGGCCGATGGCGAAGCCGGGCGTGGTGCCGATGCCGAGCAGGCCGGGCTCATGCTCCAGCCAGGCGTTCATGTGGGTGCGCCGGAGCTCGGCCATCGTGGTCCAGCGCTGGCCGGCGGGGCCGACATACTGGCGCTCGTCCTCGCAGATCGGGCAGGCGGCGGGCGGGGCGGCGCTCGGTGCGTGCTGGGTCCCGCAGGTGGTGCAGATATGGGCGATCATCCGTGGCGCTCCCGGCTGTCATCCGGCGCCTCGGCGCGATCCTCCATGCCGTAGTCGCGCAGCACGGCGGCCACGCGCAGCCGGTATTCCGCGAACACCCCGCCGCGCCCGGCCGCCTGCGTGGCCCGGTGGCGCTCATGGTTGCGCCAGGCCGCCACCGCCGCCTCGTCGCGCCAGAACGACAGCGAGAGCATCCGGCCGGGGTCGGTCAGGCTCTGGAACCGCTCCACGCTGATGAAGCCGTCCATCGTCATGAGGTCCTCGCGCAACTTCGCCGCAAGGGCGAGGTAGGCGTCGCGGTGGCCCTCGGCGGGGCGGACTTCGAAGATGACGGCGATCACTGGCATGGCCTTCCGGCTGTGGCGCGGCGATGGCATGGTGGCACGGAACGAAGCCTCCCGGGGAGATGAGCCATGGTTGATGTTGCTGCCGCGCGCGCCGAACTGGCGCCGACCGGGGTGCTGCGCGCGGGGATCAACATGAGCAACTTCCTGCTCGTCACCGGCCGCGACGCGGAAGGCGGGCCGGTCGGCGTCTCCCCCAGCATGGCCGCCGAGGTGGCGCGGCGGCTGGGCGTGCCGCTCCAGAAGGTCCCCTACCCCAACCCCGGCGTGCTGGCCGATGCCGCCGGCACCGATGCCTGGGACATCGGCCTGATCGGCGCCGACCCGCTGCGCAGCGAGAAAACCGCCTTCACCGCCGCCTACTGCGAGATCGAGGCCACCTACATGGTCCCGCCCGGCTCGAAGCTGCGCAGCATCGAGGACGTGGACAAGCCCGGCGTGCGCATCTGCGTCTCCGCCCGCAGCGCCTACGACCTCTGGCTGGAGCGCAACATCCAGCACGCCACGCTGGTGCGCACGGAAGGGCTGGGCGGCGCGTTCGAGATGTACCTCAAGGGCGACGTGGACGCGCTGGCCGGCCTGCGCCCGGGCCTGATCGGCGATGCCCCGAAGGCGCCGGGCCACACCATCATGGACGGTAAGTTCATGGCCGTGCAGCAGGCGATCGGGTGCGGGAAGCACCTGCTGGCGGGCCAGGCGTTCCTGCGGGACTTTGTGGAGGAGGCGAAGCGGAGCGGCCTGGTGGCGCGCTTCATCGCCCAGCACAAGGTGGTGGGGCTGAGCGTGGCGCCCTTGGCATAGCCGGCTGCTCCTCAGGGCAAACATTTACCCTACCGGAAATAAACCATGGAAGAAGTAAAGGGTGGCGCGGTCATACTTATAGCAGTCAATGCGGAGAGCCACCGCTACCGACTTGCCAAAGTGGACGGCGGCTATCTCATAACCGCACGGACGAAAGACCCCCTTGGACTAATTGCCATATCTGAATGGCTACATGAAACCGAGGAAGCTGCTCGTGCATGTCTCGATGCCATTAAAGCCTCAAATGATGCCTGGGAGGCAATGCAATCTCGGTCACCAGATATTGAGGCGAGGTTTAGCGAAATGGAAACGAAGTTAGCAGCCCACCGCGCAGCTTGCGCGCGCCAGAACGACCACCCCCTGATCGGCGACGAAGTTCGCAGGTTGAGGGACGCATATCGGATAGGTTTCGACTGAACTGAATTGCTTAGGACGACTGAAGTTAGCAAGGCGTAGCGCTGAAATAGTTCAGGCACAGCCACCTCTCGCGAACCGACGGTTTCCCCCACCCCCCTTGCTTGATGTCCAATGGTCATTCAGGCTTCTACAGAAATGCGATGAGGAGTTGCCGCCATGGCCTACCAGCCCTTCGACCTCACCGGAAAGGTTGCCCTGATCACCGGAGGCAATTCCGGCATCGGACTCGGCATGGCCCAGGCGATCGCCGAGGCCGGGGCGGATGTGGCGATCTGGGGCACCAACCCCGCCAAGAACGCCGCCGCGAAGGCGCAGCTGGACAAGACCGGCCGCAAGATCCTCGCCCTGGAATGCGACGTCGGTGACGAGGCCGCGGTGGAGGCCGCGTTCAAGCGCACGCTTGATGCCATGGGCCGCGTGGACGGCTGCTTCGCCAATGCCGGCGTCGGCGCCGGGCGCAGCGTGCCGTTCCACGAATACGACACCGCGCTGTGGAACAAGGTGATGCGGGTGAACCTGGACGGCGCGATGTACACCCTGCGCGCCGCGGCCAGGCACATGGTGGAGCGCGGCGGCGGCGGCCGGCTGGTCGGCACCGCCTCGCTCGCGGCCATCGAGGGGGCGGCCCGCAACGAGCACTACTCCGCCACCAAGGGCGGGCTGATCTCCATGCTGCAATCCATCGCCGTGGAAATGGCCCGCCATGGCGTCACCGCCAACGCCATCCTGCCCGGCTGGATCGAGACGGACATGACGGCGAACTCCATCGCCAACCCGAAATTCGCCGGGAACGTGATGCCGCGCATCCCGATGCGCCGCTGGGGCACCGGGGCCAATTTCGGCGGCATCGCGGTCTACATCATGAGCGAGGCGAGCGCCTACCACACCGGCGACAGCTTCGTGATCGACGGCGGCTATTCGCTGTTCTGAGGGGCTTGCACAGATGCGCTTCGGTTGGTTGACGCTGGCGGCCTCTCCCTCCCCGGAGGAGGATGCGGCCGCGATCGCCCAGCAGATCGAGCTGGCCTGCACGGTGGAGGCGCTGGGCTTCGACAGCCTGTGGCTGACGGAACACTATTTCACCGGCGAAAGCGTCTACAACGACGCGCTCACCTTCGCCGCCGCGCTGGCGATGAAGACCAGCCGCATCCGCATCGGCTTCGCGGTGGTGCAGATGCCCTTCCACCACCCAGTGCGCCTGGCCACGCAGCTCGCGCTGCTGGACAATCTCTCGAACGGGCGCATCGATGTCGGGATCGGCAAGGGCACCGTGTTCAACGAATACGAGTTCATCGGCCACGGGCTGCGCAGCGATGACAGCCGGGCGCGGATGGAGGAGGCGCAGTCGATCTTCGAGCGGCTTTGGCGCGAGGCGCCGCTGACGCATCAAGGCAAATACTACAACGTCCATGTCCCGGCGCTGCGGCCGAAGCCGGTCCAGCCCGGCGGCCCGCCGCTGTGGCGCAGCGTGATCTCGCCAGGCTCGTTCCGCGAATGCGGCCTGCGCGGCATCCCCATCCTCACCTCCCGCCTGTCCGTGCCGCGCATCCGCGAGCGCTGGGCCACCTATGAGGCGGCACTGGAGGAAGGCGGCCACGACGCGGCCACCCGCGCCCGGCTGATGGACTCCGCCGCACTGTGGCGCAACGTCTATGTCGGCGAGAGCGACGCGGAGGCGGAAGACACCGTCTCGCGCGTGCTGCTGGCCGCCCGCCACCACATCAACCACCTGCGCACCACGCTGAACCCGCCGGATTTCGTGGTCGACCCCGCGGTGCTCAACCCCTGGGCCGATCCGTCGGTGCCAGACGAGGTGGCGCTGCCGAACATGCTGGAAACCGGCACGCTGTTCGGCTCCGCCAAACGGGTGCGCGAGCAGGTGGCCGAGCTGCACGAGGCCGGGGTGCGCCACCTGCTCTGCCAGACCGGCTTCGGCGAGATGGACCACGGCCTGGTGATGGCCTCCACCCGCCGGTTCGGCGAAGAGGTGCTGCCGGCGTTCCGCTGAGGCTACAGGGCGGCGCCCTGCTTCATGGCGGCGTTGTAGGTGTTCTTGACCGCAGCCTCGAAGCCCTTGCGGATGACGAACTGCTTCACCAGGCCCTCGGCGACGCGCTCTGCGATTCCCGCCCCCGCGGCCGCAACCACGCGGCTGAAATACACCGTGTAGATCCCGTCCTTGATCAGGTTGCCGGCAAAGTTGACGAACAGCCGGGCAGCCTCCTGGGCGAAGGAGGGGTCGCGCAACATGATGTCGGGGTCGGTGCGGGCCGCCATGGCGACCTCGGTCACCGCGCGCCCGTCCAGCTTGAGCGGGGAGAGGAAGGCCACCACCGCCTCGCCCCAGGTCACCGTGCCGCTCTGGTCCCCGTCGCGGTCGTCGTAGTAGGCAGCGATCACCGCCACCTTGTCGCCGATGAAGCCGAGCGCCCCGATCCGCCGGCCCGTGTTGCCGGTGACCGGAACCCACTCGATGCCTGCTGCCGCCATGGCGGTGCCCCTCCTGCGCCGACGCGTCGCGCCCGGGCAACATTACGGAGCCGTCGCGACGGCGGCAAGCCAGCCGCGGTCAGCCCGGCAGCGCGTCCAGCAGCGCCTGGGCGCGGGCCCGCTTACGGGCATCGGCATCGCGCGCCACGATGCGCAGCAGCACGGAGCGCGCGCGCGGATCGCGCTGCTCCCCCAGCGCGAAGGCGATCGCGTCGCGCTTGTCGAACCACTGCCGGTCGAAGTCCTTCAGCGTCAGCGGCAGCCGCTTCCAGTAGTATTTCAGCGCGTCAGACTGCCAGCCCTCGTACACCTGCTCCCACGACAGCGGCTGCCCGTCGGGGTTGGCGTTGTCGGGGTTGAAGGGCTCGCTCACGCGCTGGTAGCGCACATCCATCGACATACGCAGCCGGTCACCCCGGTTCGGCACGCCCTTGTGGACGGTCATGGAATGGAAGAACAGCACGTCGCCCAGCGCGAAGGGGCCGGAGTGCCAGCGCCCGTCGAGCGGATCGGTGATCTCGATCCCCCCGGCACCGGCTGCGATGTCGAAATCGTACACGCCTTCCACATGCGTGCCGGCGGCCACCTGCAGCGGGCCGGCTTCCATCGGAATGTCGATGAACGGGATCCAGGCGGTGTACACCTCCTCGGTGCCCTGCACGTTGGGGAAATCCTGGTGCGCCTTGGTGGTGAACTCCTCCCGCGCGGGAAAGATGTTGCGGCAGAGCACACGCGGATGCGCCAGGATCTCGCCGCCCAGCAGCCGCTCCAGGAAGCCGATCAGCGCCGGATGGTGCTTCAGCGCGTGATAGTCCTCCAGCCGGTTGATCCGCCGCAGCGTCTCCAGATAGCGCGGCTCCGGATCCACGCAGAACCCGGCCGGATTGGCCCGCGCCTCGCCCACCGGCGCATCGGGCAGCAGCCACCCGGCCTCGCGCGCCAGCGCCCCCACCTGGCGCTGCACGTTGATGATGGCCTCGGCCGGCAGCAGGTTGCGGATGAACAGGTAGCCATCCCGCTGCATCCGCGCGCGCAGCGCCTCGGCATCGCCCAGCAGCGGCGTGGCATCGAAGAACGGCTGCATCGTCATCCTCCCTGGAACGCGCCGGCTCAGCCGGTGGGCGGCGAGCCGTCGATGATCGCCGCGGTGCCGATCGTGCAGGTCTGCCGCAGCTTCACCAGCGCCTGGTATTCCGCGCTGAAGTAGAAGCGCTTTGCCGCCTCCATGCTCTCCCACTCGATGATCACCACGCGGCCCAGCCCGGGCTCGCCCTCCAGGTTCGTCACCGCGCCCCCGCGCACGATGTACTTGCCGCCGTAGGAAAGGATCATCGGGCCGGCCTGCTTGCGGTAGGTGTCGAACACCTCCGGGTTGGTCACCGTCTCGTTGAAATACATGTAGACCGGCATTGCCGTTTCTCCCTCAGCGCTTGTTGCTGCGCACGGCCTCGGCCATGCGCTCCAGGATGCGGTCCAGGATAGGCGCGGAGGTGGCGAAGTTGAAGCGCACCGCCTTCTCGTTGGCCGGGTCAAAGGCCTGGCCGGGGCTGAAGGCGATCTTCGCCTGGTCGTGGAAGAAATCGAACGCCGTGCCCGGCAGGCCGAGCGCGCTGCAGTCCAGCCAGCCGAGATAGGTGGCCTCCGGCGCATGGAACCTGATCGCCGGCAGCTCGGCCTTCAGGAACGCCGCCAGGCGCTGGCGGTTGGCATCCAGGTACGGCAGCACCTCGTCCAGCCACGGCTGGCCATGGTCCCAGGCGGCGATGGTGGCATCGATCCCGATGATCCCGGGCGAGCCCAGCACGCGGGTCGGCACGCGCGCATGGAAGCGGTCCTTCAGCGCCCCTGTCCCGAAATGCATCAGCCCACAGCGCAGGCCGGGGATGTTGAAGCTCTTGGTCGCGCTGGTGATGGTCACGGTGCGCGCCGCGATCTCGGGCGAGAGCGTGGCAATCGGGATGTGCGTGGCGCCGGGAAACACCAGGTCGCAATGGATCTCGTCGGACACGATGATCCAGTCGCGCTCGATCGCCATCCGCCCCATGGCCAGCAGCTCGTCGCGGGTGAACACGCGCCCCGTGGGGTTCTGCGGGTTGCACAGCATCAGAATGCGGGTGCGGCTGTCCCCGATCTTCGCCATCTCGTCGAGGTCGAGCACATAGCCGGTGCCGTCGCTGCGAAGGTATTGCGCGTCGAGCCGCCGCCCGGTGTCGTGAATGGAGGCATGGAACGGCGGATAGGCCGGCAGATGCAGCACGATGCCGTCGCCGGGATCGCTGAACGCCCACACCGCGGCATAGGTCCCCTGCACCAGGTCCGACAGCGGCTGCACCAGATGCGGATCCACCGTCCAGCCGAAGCGCGCCTGCATGCGCCGCGCGAAGGCCCCGGAAAGCCCCTCATCCCCATGCCCGCCCCCGGCGCGATGCGGGTAGCCGTATTCCTCCTCGCGGATCAGGTCGGAGATCGCACGGCGGATCGGGTGGGCGATGGCGAAATCCATCTCGGCCACCCAGGCGGGCAGCACGTCGGGGGCATACTTCGCCCACTTCACGTTCTGGCGCGTGCGCAGGACGTCCATGGGCAGTTCAAAGGAGGCTGGGCGCATCGGGGAGTCTCGCTCGGGGAAGGATGCACGCGGTTGTGCGCCTCGGCTGCGAAGGGCGCAAGCGTCGTGGGTGCGGAGGGAAGGCAAGCGAAGCGGTCACAGAGAGCACAGAGGGCCACTGAGAGCACAGAGAAGACGGCGCCTGTTCTTCTCTGTGTGCTCTGTGGCCCTCCGTGTCCTCCGTGACCGCTTTGCTTTCTTTCTAGTCCAGCCGGAACCCGATCTTCCGCACGAACGCCCCCCACCCCGTGCGCTCCGGCTGGGCATACTGCCGCGCCTTGTCCTCCGACCAGGTGTACGGCTGGTGCGCCCCGAACAGGTCGTCCCGCCGCCGCGCCCGCACCGGCTTGTCCCGGTCCCGCCGCGCATCGTACTCGGCGATATGGGCATCCAGCGCCGCGTCATCGTGCCGGTCGGTATGCACCGTGGCCGCCAGCGGCATCCGCGGCGTCATCGCCGTGAACCCGCTCGGCCAGCCCACGCACAGCCCGGCCACGGGGAACACATGCGGCGGCAGCGCCAGCACCTCGGCCACCTGCTCCGGATGGTTGCGGATCGCGCTGATCGGGCAGGTCGCCAGCCCCACGGATTCGGCGGCCGCGATGAACGTGCCCAGCACGATGCCGGCCTCCACCGCCGGGTTGAAGAAGGCGTCCAGGTGGTCGTTGGCGAACTCATGCCCGCGCAGCGCATGCACCCGCCGGTGCCGCCGGTTGTTGCCGCAGAACACCAGGAAGGCCGGCGCCGCCTTGGCCCAGGGATTGTCCGGCAGCAGCGCCGCCAGCGCCGCGCGTTGCGCCGCGTCCTCCACCACCACGATGTCGGCCTGCTGCAGGTCGCTCTTGCTCGGCGCGGCGAGCGCCACCGCGCACAGCGTGCGCACCAGCGCGGGGTCCACCGGCCTGTCCGTGTAGTGCCGCATCGTCCGATGCCGCGCCATGCTGCGCAGCGTCTCCGTGTCGGCCTCCGCCGGCACCGCCGGGATGTCGTCGCCGTATCGCGCGCGCAACCACTCGGCCAGCGCGGCGTTCGGGTCCTTCGGCTCGCTCATGCCACCAGCTCCTTCCCGGCCAGCATCCCCTGCTCCAGCACCAGCTCGGCGGCATGGATCACGGTGTTCATCTGCGTGGTGTGCGCCAGCCGGAACGCGTTGCCGTAGATCGTCTCGTCGGGAAACTCGGTCACCAGCTGGAACGGCGGGATCATGCGCTCATTGGCCCCGATCTCGCAGATGATGCCGTTGTAGATCGGGCTCGGCACCGGCCCGAGATGCGCCTGGTAGGCCGCGATCTGCTCCGCGTTCAGCCGCGCCAGCGCCGGGTCCGCGATCAGCCGCGCCGTCAGCGCCTGCATGAACACGTGCGCCTGGTCCTCCAGCCCGGGATGGTAGCGCAGGATCAGGAAGAAGCCGCGCGGCAGCGCATAGGGCTCGTAGCCCGCGGGGATGTAGCCGGTCAGCGGCCGCGTCCATTCATGCGCGGGATAGCCATGCAGGTTCATGTGCAGCCGCGCCCCGGTGCGCTGATACGCCTCCAGCCGCGCGGCGCGCTCCAGCGGCCGGTCCTCGGGCCGGAACTCCAGGTCGTCGCCCAGCGCGGTGAAGCGCGCGGCGTGGTGCATGTGGCGCGGGTTCTGCGCCCGCAGCCGGTGATGCAGCGCATACCCGTCCACGTTCTCCTGCGGCAGCAGCGCGAAATGCGCCCCCATGCGCTTCAGCCGCGGCGCCGCCCGCAACGCCCCGACCGGCCCGGAGGTCTCGTTGGCATGCTGGCCGGAGGTCACCACCAGCCCCGCCCCCTGCCCCGCGAAATAGCTCCCCCTCACCGGCCGCCCCTGCACGGAGGTGGTGCCGAAGCCCTCCCCGCCCAACCGCGCCAGGTGCTGGGCGATCTCCAGCTCCGTCAGCGGCCGGCTCGCCAGGTCCAGCCGCTCCGGCTCCTGCACGCGCTGCGGCTGCCTCGCATGCGGCACGATCGAAACCCGCACCGTGGTCTCCCCCTGCGCCGCGTCGATCAGCGGCACGATCTGCCCGGGCTGGAAATCCCGCGTGCCTACCGGCCGCCCGCCGATCTGCTGGAACAGCTCCAGCAGCGAGAAATACAGGTCCTCGTGCAACGCCTCGCGCGTGGAAAGGCACTCGTCATGCCACGGCAGCTTGCGCTCGATCCCGCCGATTCCCACCGCGATCTCCAGCGTCTCGAAGAACGGCGTCGCCTCCGGCCAGCGATGCGCGCGGACAGCAGCGATCACCGCGTCGAACACATCCTCATAGTCGGTGCGCTGCGGCGCGTTGAGGTTCGGCACCGGGCACCCCGGCGGAAACGTCCGCAACCACCCGGTCGGCGAAAGCGCATCGCGCCCGATCGGGTCCGCCCGGCGGCGGTTCGGCGCGAAGACATACAGGTATTCCGGCTGGCCATCGCGCAGCAGCGTCACCTCGTAGTGCTCCGGCGTGCGCCCCTCGGCATACTCCACCGGCACCGGCGCCAGCAGGCCGGGCAGCGGAAACGCCTCCACCTTGAATCGCTGCGCCGCGTCGGGCGGCAGCCCGATCGTCACCGCGGTCACGCCCGCCAGGTCGATCTCCTCCAGGAAGGCATGCACCAGCGGCTTGTAGGCGCTGCGGATCCGCGCCTCGAACCCGCGCGCCCGCAGCGTGGCCTCGGCCGCCCGCCGCGCCTCGCGGTCCTCGAACACCCAGGCCTCCACCAGCATGCCGGGCCATTCCGGCGCCTGGAACCGGGCCAGCAGGCCATCCAGCGTGCGCGGCAGGCGCAGGTCGAGCAGGGTGGTCATGGTGCGTCTTCTCCCGTCATCGCCCCGCATGATGGCCCTGTTTGGCCCGCCCGGGAATGGCTACAACCCAGGCACAGCGAGGAGGACACGACATGGACGAAGCCCAGGCCCGCGCGGCCTTCGAGGAAGCGATCCGCACCCATTCGCCGGGATTCGGCACCTTCTTCCTCGCCCGCCTCCTGGGGCTGGACATCACCTACGGCGAGGCGGACTGCACCGTGCGCTGCGAGGTGAAGGAGTTCATGTTCAACCCGCAGGGCTCGCTCCATGGCGGCCTGATCGCCACCATCCTCGACATCTCGATGGGCCACCTGCTCACCAACAAGGCCGGCGTGGGCATGACGCTGCAGATGAACACCCAGTACATCAAGCCCGCCCGCAGCGGCGTGGTGCAGGCCCACGCCACCTTCCTGCGCCGCGGCCGCAGCATCAACTACCTCGAATCCCGCATGACCGACCCCGATGGCGACCTGATGGCCTTCGCCACCTCCACCTGGCGCCTGCTGGAAGCAAAGTAGCCTTCCCAAACCGCCTGGATTGGCTACGCTCCCGGTGAAGAAACAGGAGCGCGCCGCGATGAACGACCGCATGACATCCGTTGGGGTTTCGGTGGACGAGCTGGACACCCCAGCCCTGCTGATCGACCTCGACATCATGGAGGCGAACATCGCCCGCGCCGCCGCCGAATGCCGCGCCAACGGCATCCAGTGGCGCCCGCACTTCAAGGGCCAGAAAACCCCCGAGATCGTGCGCAAGGAAATGGAAGCCGGCGCCATCGGCTCCACCTGCGCCAAGCTCGGCGAGGCCGAGGTGCTGGTCGATGCCGGGATCACCGACCTGCTGGTGGCCAACCAGATCGTCGGCCCGCAGAAGATCGCCCGCCTCATCGCCCTCATCGACCGCGCCGACGTGAAGGTGGCCGTCGACAGCCGCGCGGTCGCCGACCCCATCGGCGCCGCCGCCGCCGCCGCCGGCAAGGTCCAGGGCGTGCTGATCGAGGTGAACACCGGCATGAACCGCGCCGGCACGGAGCCCGGCGAGGACACGGTCGCGCTGGCCAGGCACATCGCCGCCACCCCCGGCCTCAAGCTGCGCGGCATCATGGGCTGGGAGGCGCATGCGGTTGCCATCGCCGACGGCAACGAGAAGGCCGCCGTGGTGGCCGACGCCATCGGCAAGCTGGTCGAAACCGCCCGCGCCATCCGCGCCGCCGGCATCGAGTGCGAGATTGTCTCCTGCGGCGGCACCGGCACCTTCCCCTACTGCGCCCGCCAGCCCGGCGTCACCGAAATCCAGGCCGGCGGCCTCATCTTCTCCGATGAGCTCTACCGCACGAAGTTCGGCCTCGGCTTCCCGCAGGCGATGACCATCCTCGCCACCGTCGTCGCCCGCCCCACCCCCACGCGCATCATCCTCGATGCCGGCAAGAAGACCATGACCAACGACGCCGCCCCGCCGCGGCCCCTCGGCGTGGCCTCCAGCAAGCCGGTCGGCCTCTCGGCGGAACACACCACCGTCTATCTCGACGCGCCGAGCGAAACCCCGCGCGTGGGCGACAAGATGCAGTTCGTGGTCGGGTATTCCGATACCACCGTGCACCTGCACGAGAAGATCCAAGCCACCCGCAATGGCCGGGTGGAGGAAACCTGGGTCGTGAAGGCGCGCGGCAAGCTGTCCTGAAGCAAGCAAGAATGTTCTTTTTTGAAAAAAAGAACCAAAAAACTTTTCCCCGCTGGCGCGCGTGCCGGGCAACCGGCACGCGTGCAAGCGGGTAAAGTCTTTTTGCTTCTTTTTCTTCAGAAAAAGAAGACCTTCCTTACTTCCCTTTGAAGGCCCCCCGATGCACACCCGCCGCCTCGCGCCCTCCGACACCTTCGCCTTCCGCAGCGCCGCCGACGTGCAGATATCCCCCACCGGCGGGGCGCTCTGCTACCTGCTCACCACCCGCCCGCGCGCCACCGACGCACGCCACACGGTGCTGATGCTCACGACCGACCGCGCCAGCTGGGCCGAGGTGCCGCACAGCGCCGGCGCAATGATGGCGCGCTGGTCGCCAGACGGCCGGCGGCTGGCCTTCCTCACCGGCGGGGCCACGCCCGCGCTGCATGTCCACACGCTCGGCGGCGAAACGCGCACCCTGCTCACCTCCGCCACCTCCCTGCGCGAACTCGCCTGGTCGCCGGATGGCGCGCGCCTCGCCTTCCAGCAGCGCGAGATCGCCGCCCCACCCGCCTGGCTCGGCCTCGCCCCGGCGGCCGAGGGCGAAACCCGCGCCGCACCGCCCAAGTTCACCGATCGGATGCTGTTCCGCCACGACACCGTCGGCGAATGGCCGGAAGGCAGCTTCCAAACCCACGTCATCGCCGCCGATGGCGCCGGCGGGGCCAGGCCGGTCACCAAGGGGCCGTGGTGGCACGGCATGCCGCACCTCACCACGCCGGGCCTGACCTGGAGCGCCGACGGACGCTGGCTCCTGATGGCCGGCTCCCGCCGGGCAGACTGGGACCGCGCGCCGAACGACGTCACCATCCACGCCGTCGCCGTCGATGGCGGCACCGTGCGCCGGCTGACCGACCAGCCCGGAATGGCCACCGCGCCCCACGTCTCGCCGGATGGCAAGTGGATCGCCTTCCTGCTGGCCGACACACGGCCGATCAGCCACCGCCCCAAGCGCGTCTGGGTGATGCCCTCCAGCGGCGGGCAGGCACGGCAAGTCACCGGCGCGCTCGACCGCAGCATCGACAGCCTGGCCTGGGCCGACAACGACAACCTCCTGGTCTGCCACGACGACCCCGGCTGCCGCGCCGTGGGCCGCGTCTCGCTGGCCGATGGCCGCTACACCCCGCTGCTGCGCGACATGGCCGGCGCGGCGATCGAGATGCCCTATTCCGGCGGCGGCTTCTCCGTGGCCGCGGATGGCGCCATCGCCTATGTCCGCGGCGCCTCCGACCTGCCCGGCGATGTCACGGTCCTGGCCCCCTCCGGCCAGGCCGCCACGCTGACGGACCTCAACGGCGCGCTCGCTGCGGAGCTCGGCGGCTTCCGCCCGGCCGAGATGCTCTGGCTCGCCGGCGGCGAGGGCCGCCAGGTCCAGGCCTGGCTCACCCTGCCCGACCGGCCGGGCCCGCACCCGATGGTGCTGGAGATCCATGGCGGCCCCTACGCCGCCTATGGCGACCGCTTCGCGATGAAGCACCAGATGCTGGTCGCCGCCGGCTACGC
>CANHCJ010000066.1 GCA_947458025.1 Rhodospirillales bacterium
CTGGCGGACCCGGCGGCGGGGCGGTGGCGGCCGTGGCTGCGCGATTTGCGGGTGTTCCGGCCGCACCAGCTGGATGATGCGCTGGAGAAGCTGCTGCACGAGAAGGAGGTGACGGGGCGCTCGGCGTGGTCGCGGCTGTTCGACGAGACCATTGCCGGGATGAAGGTGAAGGTCGCCGAGGAGGAGCTGACCGTCTCCGGGGCGTTGAACAAGCTGTCGGACAGCGACCGGGCGGTGCGCGAGGCTGCGGGGAAGGGCGTGGGGGCGGCGTTTGGGGAGCGGGAGAAGCTGTTCTCGCTGATCACGAACACGCTGGCGAAGGACAAGGAGATTCTCGACACCTGGCGGAAGTATCCGCGGCCGGGTTCGGGGCGCAACCGCGGCAACATGGTTGAGGACGAGGTGGTGGATGCGCTGGTGACCGCCGTGGTGGCGGATTTCCCGCGGCTGTCGCACCGCTACTACGCGATGAAGGCGAAGTGGCTGGGGTTGGAGAAACTTCAGCATTGGGACCGGAACGCGCCGCTGCCGGGGGATGATGACCGGGTGATCCCGTGGGAGGAGGCGCGGCAGCAGGTGCTGGGCGCGTATGCCGCGTTCTCGGGCGAGTTGGCCGCGGTGGGCGGGGAGTTCTTTGCCAAGCCGTGGATCGATGCCGGGCTGCGGCCGGGCAAGGCGGGCGGGGCGTTCGCGCATCCGACGGTGCCGGGGGCGCATCCCTACCTGCTGCTGAACTACCATGGGCGGACGCGCGACGTGATGACGCTGGCGCATGAGCTGGGGCATGGGGTGCACCAGGTGCTGGCGGCGCAGAACGGGTACCTGATGAGCTCCACGCCGCTGACGCTGGCGGAGACGGCGAGCGTGTTCGGAGAGATGCTGACCTTCCGGGCGCTGCTGGATGCGGAGGCGGACCCGGCGCGTCGGCGGATCATGCTGGCCGGCAAGGTGGAGGACATGCTGAACACGGTGGTGCGCCAGGTGGCGTTCTACCGGTTCGAGACGCTGCTGCACGACGAGCGCCGCAAGGGTGAGATCGTGCCGGAGCGGATCGGGGAGATCTGGCTGCAGGTGCAGACGGAGAGCCTGGGGCCGGCCTTCGAGTTCGCGCCGGAGTACCGGGTGTTCTGGAGCTACATCCCGCATTTCATCCACTCGCCGTTCTATGTGTATGCCTATGCGTTCGGGGATTGCCTGGTGAATGCGCTGTATTCGGTGTACCAGGCGGGGCATCCCGGCTTCGAGGGCAAGTATCTCGACATGCTGCGGGCCGGGGGGACGCTGCGGCACAAGGAGCTGCTGGCGCCGTTCGGGCTGGATGCCTCTGACCCCGCGTTCTGGACCCGGGGGCTCGACGTGATCGCCGGGTTCATCGACGAGCTGGAGCGGATGCCGGCATGAGCGATAAGGGGGACGGTTCGTCTTTCTTCGGCGAGATCCGGCGGATGGCGCGGACCTCCGGGGCGGTGGGGGGGATCGCGGCGCGGGTGGCCGGGGAGCGGATGGGGTTCAAGACCAACCGGGCCGGGCATGCCGAGGACCTGAAGGCGATCCTGGGCGGGCTCAAGGGGCCGCTGATGAAGGTGGCGCAGTTCCTTTCCACCGTGCCGGATGCGCTGCCGGAGGAATACGCGCTGGAGCTTTCGCAGCTGCAGGCGAACGCGCCGGCGATGGGCTGGGCCTTCGTGCGGCGGCGGATGCAGGGGGAGCTGGGGCCGGACTGGCAGAAGCATTTCTCGGCCTTCGGCCAGGAGGCGGCGGCGGCGGCCTCGCTGGGGCAGGTGCATCGTGCGACCTTGCAGGACGGGCGGGAGGTGGCGTGCAAGCTGCAGTATCCCGACATGCCGAGCACGGTGGAGGCGGACCTGCGGCAGCTGAAGCTGGCCATGGCGGTGTATCACCGGATGGACGGGGCGATTCAGCACGAGGACATCTACGCCGAGCTTTCGGAGCGGCTGCGGGAAGAACTCGACTACACGCGCGAGGCGGCGCAGGCGCGGCTGTACGGGATCATGCTGGCCGACGTGCCGCAGGTGCATGTGCCGGTGCCGGTGGCGGAGTTTTCCACCAAGCGGCTGCTGACGATGACGTGGCTGGACGGGCGGCCGCTGATGCGCCGGCTGGAGGAGGACCCGCCGCAGGAGGAGCGCAACGCGATCGCCGAGGCGCTGTTCCGGGCGTGGTACGTGCCGTTCTATCGCTACGGGGTGATCCATGGCGACCCGCATTTGGGCAATTACCAGGTGCGGCCGGATGGATCGGTGAACCTGCTGGATTTCGGGGCGATCCGGGTGTTTCCGGCGCGGTTCACGCGCGGGGTGATCGAGCTGTACGAGGCGATCCGCGACGAGGACATGGACCGGGCGGCGGAGGCCTATCGCAGCTGGGGGTTCGTGGACCTGTCGCGCGAGAAGATGGACGTGCTGAACGAGTGGGCGCGGTTCCTGTATGAGCCGCTGCTGGATGACCGGGTGCGGCCGATCACGCTTTCCGACGATCCGCAGTTCGGGCGCGAGGTGGCGCGGCGGGTGCACGCCGGGTTGAAGCGCACCGGGGGCGTGAAGCCGCCACGGGAGTTCGTGCTGATGGACCGCTCCGCGATCGGGCTGGGGGGCGTGTTCCTGCGGCTGAAGGCGCAGATCAACTGGGCGAAGCTGTATCGGGAGTTGGTGGAGGGGTTTGACGCGGAGGCGGTGGCTTCCCGGCAGGCCGAGGCGCTGGTGGCGGCGGGGGTGCCTAAGTAAGGAAGAGTCTTCTTTTTTCTGAAGAAAAAAGAAGCAAAAAAGACTTTCCGACTTTGCGCGCGTGCCGGTCGGAAAAGTTTTTTGGTTCTTTTTTTCAAAAAAGAACCGCTTGCTTATGCTGTGGCGAGCACCGCGGGCGACGGCCTGCGGTCGCGCATGACCAGGAAGCCGATGACCGCGACATTGGCCAGGTTGGCCAGCACGGCGATGGCGAAGCTGGGGGCGTAGGAGCCGTAGCTGTCGTAGACGAGGCCGCCCATCCAGCCGCCGCCGGCCATGCCGAGCAGGCCGCCGAACATGATGACGGGGATGCGCCAGGAGACCTCGGCGTTCGGGAACAGGGCGCGGGCGGCCAGGATGTAGTTGGGCACCAGGCCGGCGAAGCCGAGGCCGAAGGCGGCGGAGACGGCGAAGAGGCCGATCTCGCCCTGGGTGACGAGGAACATGGCCAGTGCCGCGGCCTGGCAGACGGAGCCGAGCAGGATGGCGCGCAGGCCGCCGACGCGGTCGGCCAGCCAGCCCCAGAACTGGCGGCTGACGAAGGCGCAGGCGAGCAGCACGGAGAGCATGGCGGCACCGCGGGTGGGGGAGATGCCGAGGTCGGTGCAGAAGGAGACGAGGTGGACCATGGGCTGGGCCATCGGCACGCAGCACAGGAAGATGCCCAGGCTCAGCAGGATCATCACCGTGTTGGGGCGCAGGCCGAGGACGAGTGCGCCGGGGGTTGGGTCGGCGCCGGCGGGGCCGTGGGTGGGGACGGCGGGGGGCGGGCGGAGGAAGAGCAGGGCGAGCGGGGCGGTGGCGAGCGCCACCAGGGTGCCGAAGGCGATGGCGGTGGCGCGCCAGCCCCAGAGCTCGATGCCGCGTTCGAAGATGGTGGGCCAGATGGCGCCGGCGACGTACTGGCCGGAGCTGACCAGGGCGAGCGCGGTGCCGCGCCTTCGGTCGAACCAGCGCGAGACGTAGATCATGATGGGGGCGCCGATGGCGCCGTTGCCGAGCAGGCCGACGAGGACGCCGTAGCCGAGCCAGAGGCCCCACTGGCCGCCGATGGTGGAGACGGCCAGGCCGAGGCCGATGCAGGTGGCGCCGAAGATGGCCATGGCGCGGATGCCGACGCGGTCCGCCAGCCAGCCGAGCAGGATGCCGCCGAGGCCGGCGCCGAAGCTTTGCAGGGCGTGGGCGAGGGCGGGGACCTGGCGCGGGACGTCGAGATCGGCGGCGATGGGCTTGAGGGCGACGACGATCACCAGCGGCGTGCCGTGGATGACGGACAGGATGGCGAGGACCGCCCAGGCGACGCGCCAGGAGGCGGGCGATTCGATGGAGTGCATCCGGCGGCTTCCTGGCGTTTCCCGCGGCGCGGCCCCCTGGGCGGGAGCCGCGCCACCTGGCTGGAGTAGATCAACCGGGGCGCGGCCGGAAGGGGGCGGGGGAGGCTCGGTCACATCTCATTAAACAGACGCCCGTAAGGCTGTGCGCGACGCCGGCGCGATGGTGCGGCCGGGGCGGGATGCGTGACGATGGCGGAAGCGACGACGATCGCGGAGACGGAGCAGGGCCAGGCGGGCCGGCTGCCGCTGCCGCTGGTGCTGCTGATGATGGACGTGATGCAGGCGCGCGGGCGGGACGAGGCCGTGGCGCGGCTGGTGGAGGAGATCTATGCGCGGGCGGACGGGGCGGCGGGGTAGGCGCGCGGGTCAGGGCTTGCGGGTGAGCTGCCAGACCTTGAGTTCGGCGATGCTCTGCTCCGGGCCGACGGTGTAGCGGCCGTTGATGAAGGCCTTGAGCTTCGGCTTGGTGAGGCCCTGGCGGTAGAGCAGGGACCAGGGCGCGTTCCATTCCAGCGGATCGAGCATGTCGAACACCAGCACCCGGCCGCCGGCGGCCAAGGTGGCATCGATGCGGCGGCCCATCTCGGCCAGGGTGGCATCCGCGTTGCGGGTTTCCTGGAGGACGAGGTCCGGGCGCAGGCGGGGGATGCCGGGGGTTTCGAGGAAGCCGGCATAGGCGCCGCCGGGATAGGCGGCGAAGTTCACGATGAGGTCGCGCGGGGTGAGCTGGCGGGTGAGTTCCTGCGAGTAGCGCTGCAGCGGGTAGGTGGCGGTGGGGATGCCGACATAGGCCAGGTTGGTGGTGACGATGAGGAAGGTGGCCACCGGCAGGACGAAGCGGATCGAGTGGGCCGGGAAGGCCAGGATGACCAGCAGCAGCGTGGGGACGGTGAGCGCGAAGTAGTGCTCCGAGTCGTTGAGGTCGTAGTAGGCGGGCCAGGCCTGGGCGCCGAGCAGGAAGGCCAGGGCCATGACCACGCGGCGGTTCTGCAGCGTGCCGAGGGCGCCGAAGATGTAGGCGCCGGCGACGAGCAGGCCGGAGAGGGCGAGCGGGATGCCCTGGATCAGCAGCGTGCGCAGGTAGGGGGTGATCGAGGTGTCCCAGCCGTGCATGAGGGCGCGGATCTTCGGCCCGACATCCGGGGCGGCGACGAGGTTGCCGGCGGTGCCGAAGACGAGGCGGCCGATGCTGTCGAGCGGGGAGATGCCGTCGGGCGGCAGGGAGGCCTTGAAGGCGATGGCGGCGAAGGCGTTGGCGATGGTGGGGTCCTTATCGGAGAAGGCGTAGAAGCCGAGGATCACGATGAGGACGAAGAGGCCGCCGGTGGTGCCGGCGAAGATGACGGCCGGGCGCAGCGCGCCGAGCCAGGAGGCGCCGGCGCGGCGGGCGAGCAGCAGGGCGGCCAGGGTGGCGAAGGGGGCGGCGGCCAGGGCGGAGGCGTGCATGGTGGTGGCCATGGCCAGGCCCACGCCGCCGCCGACCAGCCACCATTCGCCGCCGGTGACGCCGGGGGTGAGGCGGGACAGGGCGCGGGTTTGCAGCTCCCAGGCGATCATGCAGAGGATGGCGGCGTTGAGGAACGGGAAGCCGGCCAGCTTCATGTGGCCGCTGGGGGCCAGGATGATGATGTTGTAGCTGAGGCCGACGGCCAGGCAGATGCAGATGCGGCGCCAGGCGGACTGGCGCAGGATGAGCAGGGTGAGGTTGAGCACGCCGATCGCCAGCGATGAGGCGAAGATGCTGACGGAGCGCTGGCTTTCCTCCAGCGGGCCGCCGAAGGAGAGGTGGCGGTGCCAGAGCAGGGTGACCGGGTCCAGCAGCACGTGGGCGATGTCAAACAGGAAGCGGTTCGCGCTGAGCCGAAGGGCGATGGCGGCGACATCGTGGTGCGGCAACTGGCCGGCAAGCAGGCGGTAGCCGACATAGGCGAGGATGAAGGCGAGGATCGGTTCGAGCCGGAGCCGCAGGCGGTCCTGGGCGGCGGATGGGGCGAGGGGCGCGTGGACGGGCGAGGAGGGTCCGTTCATGGGGCGCGTCTCTCGGCTGTGGCGGCGTGCTGATGATCGCAGAGAAGGGTGGGGCCGGGCAACCCGCGAGGCGGCGGCTCAGCTTTCCCGGTAGGTTTCGAGGAAGGCTTCCAGGCGGTCCATGGCCTTGTGCAGCAGTTCCGGCGCCTTGGCGTAGCAGAGGCGGATGTACTGTTCGGACCCGCGGCCGAAGCTGGTGCCGGGGGCCATGCCGATCTTGGCCTCCACCACGGCGCGCTTGCAGAACTGCAGCGTATCCGTGACGCCATCCACCGAGAACATGGCGTAGAAGGCGCCTTCGGAGGGGATGTTGCGCACGCGCTTCATGCGGCCGAGGCGCTCGTTGACCACCTGGCGGCCGGCGTCGCAGCGGGCGGCGAAGGACTTCACGAAGTCCTCGCCCTGGTCCAGCGCGACGATGGCGGCGTGCTGGAGGAAGGCGGGGGCGCCGGAAGTGTTGAACTGGATCAACTTCTCGAAGCTGTCCTTGTGGCCTTCGGGGTAGACGACCCAGCCGAGGCGCCAGCCGGGCATGGCCCAGGCCTTGGAGAAGCTGTTCGCCACGAAGACGGGGTCGGTGGGGCGGGCGATCTCCAGGAAGGAGAAGGCCGCGTTCATGCCGTAGACGGTGCGGTGGTAGACCTCATCGGACAGGATGGCGATGTTGTTCGCGCGGGCGAATTCCAGCAGGCGCTCGGCCTGGGCGCGGGGGATCATCCAGCCGGTGGGGTTGCCGGGGGAGGCGAGGTAGATGACCTTGGTGCGGGCGTCGCATTTCGCCATGACTGCATCGAGGTCGAGCTGCCAGCCGGCGTTGCCCGGGGTCATGGCGACCTCGCGGACCTCGGCGTTGTTGATCTGCATGGCGCGCAGGATGTTGGGCCAGGAGGGGGTGACGGCGACGACGTTGTCGCCTTCCTCCGCGGTGGCCTGGGCGATGAGCATCACCGCCGACATGCCCGAGGCGGTGAGGGCGATGCGGGATTCCGGGATGTCGACGTTCCAGGTGCGCTTGAGGTAGCGGCTGATGGCATCCCCCATGCCGGGGATGCCGCGGTTGGGGGTGTAGAAGGTGTTGCCCTCGGCCAGGGACTTGGCGGCGGCGTCGCGGATGAACTGGGGGGTGGGGACATCGGGCTCGCCGGCGAACATGCCGATGACCTCGGGGTCGTTGTAGCCCATGCGCCAGACCTCGACGATGGGGGAGTCCTCGAGGGTTTCGATGGCGGGGCGGACGAGGGACATGGCATCGGTTCCCGGAGTGCGTGGGGGCGGCAATTGAGCGCGCAGCGGCGGCGGGGTCAACCGGAGGGGGTGGGATGGCGGTGGAACTGATCGGGTATCGCTACAGCGTCTATCTGCGGATCGCCCGGGTGGTGCTGGAGGAGAAATCCGTGGCCTTCACCCATGTGGAGGTGGACCCGTTCGCGGGGGTGCCCGACTGGTATCTCGGGCTGCATCCGTTCGGGCGGGTGCCGGTGCTGCGGCATGGCGCGTTTACGATCCATGAGACCGCGGCGATCGCGCGCTACGTGGATGCGGCGTTCGGGGGGGAGAGCCTGGTGCCGCTTGAGGCGCGGGCGGCGGGGCGGATGCAGCAGGTGATCGGGATCGTGGACAGCTATGGCTACCGGCCGATGGTGCGGCAGGTGTTCGCCCATGCGGTGTTCCGGCCGCGGGAGGGGGCGGCCGGGGCGCCGGAGGAGATCGACGCGGGGCTGGAGGCCTCCGCACGGGTGTTGGCGGCGCTGGAGGGGTTGGCGGGGGATGCGTGGCTGGTGGGGGAGCGGGTGAGCCTGGCCGACCTGCATCTGGGGCCGATGATGGCGTATTTCACCGCGGCGCCGCAGGGGGCGGCGATGCTGGCGGGGTATCCGAAGCTGTCGGCGTGGTGGGGGCGGATGCGGGCGCGGCCCGCGATGGTGGCGAGCGATCCGGGCCTGCCGTAGGTGGTGGGGCGAGGAAGCAAGCAAGCAAGAAGAAGTGGGGAAGGGGAGGCACAGAGGCACGGAGAAGCAAGGCAAGGGAGAAGGAAGGGGCTTCTCGCCTTGCCTTGCCTTGCCTATGCGTCGCGCCAGATCTTGCCGCGGGCGCGGACGGGGTCCAGCAGGGACCAGTCGCCCTGGGGCAGGACGTGGCCCTTGGGGAACGGCGGGCGGGGTTCCATGCCCAGCGAGATCATGACCCGGTCGTCGCGGTAGTAGCATTGCAGGACGATGCGGGTGGTGAGGGTGAGGTTCATGCCGCCTTCGGCGCGCAGGGTGGCGCAGGCTTCCTCCTGCTTGGCGACCGGGAGGGCTGCGAAGTCGCCGCCGGCGATGCGGTTGAGCAGGGCGAGGGTGTCGTGGACGGCGGTGGCGTCGCGGCCCAGGCTTTTGGCGATGTCGGCCTGGATCAGGGGGTCGTCGGCGCCCGGAACCTTGAACTCGTCGCTGGCCGGGATCATGCGGGCGCACATGGCGGCGAGCGTGCGCTTTTCCGCGTCGGTGAGGTTGGGGTCGCCCCAGGAGGGCGGGGGGTTGGCGAGGGTGTTGGACATGTTTGCGGTCCTCAATCGAACAGGGTGGCCAGGCGCTGCTTCATCTGGTCGGCGATGTAGAGCGCGATGGCCTGGATGGTGGAGGTGGGGTTGACGCCGCCGGAGGTGGTGAAGACGGAGCCGTCGACGATGAAGAGGTTCTTCACGTCGTGGGCGCGGCCCCAGCCGTTGACGACGCTGCGGTCGGGGTCGTCGCCCATGCGGGCGGTGCCGAGGAGGTGCCAGCCGCCGTTCAGGATCGGCTTTTCCACGCCGACATCCCAGGCGCCGGCTTCCTTCATCAGCTCCGTGGCGCGGGCGATGGCGTGGTCCAGCATGCGGTGGGAGTTTTCGCTGAGCGTGTAGTCGATCTTGGGGGCGGGGATGCCGTGGGCGTCCTTCATCACCGGGTCCAGCGTGACGCGGTTGTGGAGTTCCGGCAGGTCCTCGCAGATGGCCGCGATGTTCATGCGGTGGTTGTAGAGCTTGCGATAGGTGGCGTGGTGGTCCGCACCCCAGGGCAGGCGGCCGAGGGCCATGGACTGTTGCGCTTCCAGGATGGCGCCGACGCCGCGGCCGAACTGCCAGGAATAGCCGCGCACGAAGCCGCGGGACTTGTCGGTTTCGTAGAATTCGTGGCTCCAGAGCGAGAGGGGTGGGCCGCGGTTGCCGTCCGTCTCCTCGTTGAAGTAGCCCCAGATGCTGGCATAGGGGTGGAACATCAGGTTGCGCCCGACCATGCCGGAGGAGTTGGCCAGGCCATTGGGGAACTTGCCGGAGACGGAGTTGAGCAGCAGGCGCGGGGTGCCGACGCCATTGGCGGCCATGATGACGACGTGGGCGGCCTGGAACACCTCCTGGCCGTCCTTGTCGTAATACACCACGCCGTTGGCCATGCCGGTGGCGTTGTCGATGGTGATCTCCCGCACGCGGCAGCGGGTGCGCAGCTCCACGCCGGCGCGGATGGCGGCGGGCCAGTAGGTGATGTCCGTGCTGGCCTTGGCCCCCTGGGCGCAGCCGGCGATGCAGTGGCCGAGGTTGATGCAGGGGGCGCGGCCTTCGTATTCGCGGGTGGTGACGGCACAGTCGCTGGGCCACCAGTGCCAGCCGAGGCGGTTCATCGCCTCGCCGAGCATGCGGCCGGAGCGGCCCATGGGGATGGGCTCCATCGGTGGGGTTTTCTGCGGCGGGTAGGCGGGATCGCCGGCCATGCCGGAGACGCCGGTCATGCGGTCGTTCTCGGCGAAGAAGGGTTCGAGCTGGTGGTAGTCGATCGGCCAATCGTCGGCCACGCCGTCGAGGGACTTCACCTTGAAGTCGCTGGGGTGCAGGCGGGGGTAGTGGGCGGCGTAGAGGATGGTGCTGCCGCCGACGGCGTTGAAGTTGAGCACCTTGATGGGCGAGTTGTCGTCGTTGACCGGGTAGTCGGACCAGAGCTGGCGGCGGTTGGGGGAGGTGGCCATGTCGGCGAACTGGCGGGCTTCCCAGTCGCGGCCCGTGGAGGGGTAGTTGGCGGGGTTCTGCCAGTCCCCTTGTTCCAGGCAGAGGATGCGCATCTTGGTGTCGGCGAGCGACCAGGCGACGGCGCCGCCGGAGGCTCCGGAGCCGATGATGAGGACGTCGACGGGATCTGGGTGGGCCATGGGGTTTCCTCAGTCGAACAGCGTGTGCAGGCGCTGCTTCATCTGCTGCGCAATGTAGAGGGCGATGGCCTGGATGGTCGAGGTGGGGTTGACGCCGCCGCCGGTGACGAAGACGGAGCCGTCGATGACGAAGAGGTTGCGCACGTCGTGGCTGCGGCCCCATTCGTTGACGACCGAGCGTTCGGGGTTGGTGCCCATGCGGCAGGTGCCCAGCAGATGGCCGGGGTAGTTGAGGACCTCGCGCGAGACGGTGGTGGTGTGGGCGCCGGCTTCGCGCATCAGCTCCGTGGCGCGGGCGATGCCGTGTTCCATCATGGCCGCGGTGTTGGGGCTGACGGTGTAGTCGATGCGCGGGGCGGGGATGCCATGGCTGTCCTTCAGCGTGGGGTCGAGGATGATGCGGTTGTGTTCCTCGGGCAGGTCGTCGCAGGCGATGCCGATATGGGCGCGGCGGTGGAAATACCTGCGCATGGCGGCGTGGTGGCCGGGGCCCCAGGGCATGCGGCCGGATTCGAGGCCGGCCTGGGCCTCGCCGACCGGGCCGGGGCCGCGGCCGAACTGGAGCATGTAGCCGCGGGTGAAGCCGCGGGACGTGTCTGTCTCGTAGAACTGCTTGGACCAGAGGGAGACGATGGGGCCGCGCTGGCCGTCCATCTCGTCGTTGAACCAGCCCTGCACGACGGGCCAGGGGTGGAGCATGAGGTTGCGGCCGACGAGGCCGGAGGAATTGGCGAGGCCGTTGGGGAATTTCGCGGAGACGGAGTTGAGCAGGAGGCGCGGGGTGCCGATGCCGTTGGCGGCCATGACGACGACGTGGGCGGGCTGGAAGACCTCCTGCCCGTCGCGGTTGTAGTAGATGGCGCCGGTGGCCATGCCGTCGGGGCCGATTGTGATTTCGCGCACGCGGCAGTTGGTGCGCAGTTCGACGCCGGCGCGGATGGCGGCGGGCCAGTAGGTGATGTCGGTGCTGGCCTTCGCACCCTGGGCGCAGCCGGGGAGGCAGTGGCCGAGGTTGATGCAGGGGGCGCGGCCTTCGTATTCCCGCGTGGCGATGGCCGCGGCCGAGGGCCACCAGTGCCAGCCGAGGCGGTTCATCGCCTGGGCGAAGCGGGTGCCGGAGCGGCCGGGCGGGATCGGGGGCATGGGGTAGGCGTGGTCGGGGTAGGAGGGGTCGTTGGCGAGGCCGGCGACGCCCATCATGCGGTCGTTCTCGGTGAAGAACGGTTCCAGGGTGCGGTAGGTGATCGGCCAGTCCTCGGCGACGCCGTCGAGCGAGCGGACGCGGAAGTCGCTGGGGTGCAGGCGGGGGAAGTGGGCGGCGTAGTGGACGGTGCCGCCGCCGACGGCGTTGTAGGTGGCGATCTTGGTGATGGAGTTGGTGTCGTTGACCGGGTAGTCGGCGGGGTGTTGGCGGCGGTTGGGGAGGATGTCGGCATCCGAATAGCGGCGGGCTTCCCAGTCGCGGCCGTTGGCGGGGTAGTCGGTGGGTTTCACCCAGTCGCCCTGTTCGAGGCAGACGATGCGCATCCGCGTGTCGGCCATGGACCAGGCGAAGGCGGCGCCGGAGGCACCCGAGCCGATGATGAGGATGTCGACTGGGTCGGTCATCGGGAGGTCCGGGTGCGGGGGGCAGAAGGATAAGGCGAACCGCCAAGGCGCCAAGGGCGCGAAGGGGACGCCAAGGCGGTGCTTGGCGCCTTCCTGGCGATCCCGGCGTCTTGGCGGTTCATCTTTCTGTTTCTCAATCGAACAGGTTGGCGAGGCGCTGCTTCATCTGGTCGGCGACGTAGAGGGCGAGGGACTGGATGGTGCTGGTGGGGTTGACGCCGCCGGCGGAGGCGAAGAGGGAGCCGTCGATGATGAAGAGGTTGCGCACGTCGTGGGTGCGGCCCCATTCGTTGACGACGGAGGTGCGCGGGTCGGTGCCCATGCGGGCGGTGCCGAGATTGTGCCAGCCGGAGAAGGGGATCGGGTTCAGGGTGGAGATGTCGGTGGCGCCGGCGGTTTCGAGCAGCTGCGTGGCCTTGGCGATGCCGTGGGCGATCATGCGCTGTGTGTTCTCGCTGATGGTGTACTCGACCTTTGGGGCGGGGATGCCGTGGATGTCCTTCAGGACGGGGTCGAGGGTGACGCGGTTGTGGGCTTCCGGCAGGTCGTCCGTGACCAGGGAGATGCCGAGGCGGCGGTAGTGCAGGCGGCGCATCACGGCGTGGTGGTTTTCGCCCCAGGGCAGGCGGCCGTGCTCGAGGCTGCTGGTGGCCTCCACGATCGGGCCGGCGCCGCGGTTGATCTGGAAGATGTAGCCGCGCTTGAAGTCGTTCTCCGGGCGGGTTTCGTAGAACTCGTGGCTCCAGAGGCTGAGCGGGGGGCCGCGGTTGCCATCGACCTCGTGGTCGACATAGCCGTAGATGGAGACGTAGGGGTGGAGCATCAGGTTGCGGCCGACCTGATCGGACGAGTTGGCCAGGCCGTTGGGGTGCGTTTCGCTTGCGGAATTGAGCAGCATGCGCGGGGTGCCGATGCCGTTGCAGGCGACGACGACGACGTGGGCGGCCTGGAAGCGGAGCTTATTTTCGGCGTCGTAATACTCGACGCCGGTGGCCTGGCCGTCTGGCCCCGTGGTGATGCGCTTCACGCGGCAATGGGTGCGCAGCTCCACGCCGGCGCGGAGCGCCTGGGGCCAGTAGGTGATGTCGGTGCTGGCCTTGGCGCCCTGGGCGCAGCCGGGGGTGCAGTGGGCGAGGTTGATGCAGGCGGCGCGGCCTTCGTATTCCTCGATGGCGATCGAGATGTCGCTGGGCCACCAGTGCCAGCCGAGCTTGTTGAGCGCGGTGCCCCAGGTGACGCCGGAGCGGCCGAGATGGGGCGGGCGCATCTGCGGCTTCTTGCCGGGCGGGTAGGCGGGGTCGCCCTCCAGCCCGGAGACGCCGGTCATGCGGTCGTTCAGCGCGTAGTACGGGGCGAGTTGGTCGTAGCTGATCGGCCAGTCCTGGCCGACGCCATCCAGCGTTTTCGTGCGGAAGTCGCTGGGGTGCAGGCGCGGGTAGTGGGCGGTGAACATGATGGTGCCACCGCCGACGCCGTTGAAGTTCATGATCTTGATCGGCGAGGCGTCGTCGTTGATCGGGTAGTCCTCGGGCCGGCCGCGGCGGTTGGGGTTGGGGGAGAAGTCGCCCATGGCGCGGGCTTCCCAGTCGCGGCCGTTGGTGGGGTAGTCGGTGGGCTTCACCCAGCCGCCCTGTTCCAGGCAGACGATGCGCATCTTCGTCTCGGCCATGGACCAGGCGAAGGCCGCGCCGGATGCGCCGGCGCCGATGAGGAGGATGTCGGCGATGTCGTCGGTCATGGGCGGGGCGGTCCGGCGCTGGGGAGGTGGAGGTGGAGGCGAAGGCAGGATGCACATGGAGACGGAGAGACGGAGAGAAGCAGGGAAGGCGCTTCCCCTTCTTCTCTCCGTCTCTCCGTCTCCATGTGAGATTGCTTGTGCACCACCGCTCTCAATCGAACAGGTTGGCCAGGCGCTGCTTCATCTGGTCGGCGATGTAGAGCGCGAGGGCCTGGATGGTGCTGGTGGGGTTGACGCCGCCGGCGGAGGCGAAGAGGGAGCCGTCGACGATGAAGAGGTTGCGCACGTCGTGGGTGCGGCCCCATTCATTGACGACGGAGGTGCGCGGGTCGGCGCCCATGCGGGCGGTGCCGAGATTGTGCCAGCCGCCGTAGAGGATGGGGTTGGTGACGGCGATGTTCCGCGCGCCGATCGTCTCCAGCACGCGGCGGGCGTTGGCCACGCCGTGGTCGATCATGCGGCGGCTGTTCTCGCCGATGGTGTATTCGACCTTCGGGGCGGGGATGCCGTGGCTGTCCTTCAGGACGGGATCGAGGGTGAC
>CANHCJ010000067.1 GCA_947458025.1 Rhodospirillales bacterium
CCGTGATGCCGCCGCCCTGCGCGGCGAGGTGGCCACCATGCGCGAGGGCAACGAGCAGCGGCTGGCGGCCCTGGCCGAGCAGTCCGCCGCCGCCGCCGCCGCGCTGCGGGCCGAGGTGGGCAGCCTGCGCGAGGGCAACGAGACGAAGCTGGGCGGCATGCAGGAGGCGATGACGGCGCAGCTGCAGGCCTTCGGCGAGCAGACCACCGCGGCGGCCGCCACGCTGCGCCAGGATGTGTCCGGCATGCGCGCGGAAACCCAGCAGGCGCTGCTGGCGCTGCGCGAGGGCAACGAGAAGAAGCTGGCGGAGATCCAGGGCGCGGTGAACGAGCAGCTCGCCAAATCGGTGGAGCAGCAGATGACGGCGAGCTTCGCGCGCGTGACCGAGCAGTTCGCCCAGGTGCAGAAGGCGATGGGCGAGATGCAGGCCGTGGGCGCCCAGATCGGCGACCTCAAGCGCCTGTTCGGCAACGTGAAAACCCGCGGCGGCTGGGGCGAAACCCAGGTGCGCGCCATGCTGGAGGACATCCTGCCGCCGCATGCCTGGGAGGCGAACTGGAAGCCGCGCCCGGACAGCCGCGATTCCGTGGAGTTCGCCATCCTCATGCCCGGCCGCGACGGCGTGCAGGCCCGCCTGCCGGTGGATGCCAAGTTCCCCACCGAGGATTACGAGCGCCTGCTGACCGCGCAGGACGACGGCGATGCCGATGCCGACCGCCTCGCCCGCGCCGCCCTGGCCCGGCGCATCGTCGATGAGGCGCGCAAGATGCGCGAGAAATACATCCACCCGCCGCTGACGGTGGATTTCGCCATCATGTACCTGCCGACGGACGGGCTGTATGCCGAAGTGGCGCGCGTGCCCGGGCTGATCGACAGCATCGGCCGCGAGCACCGGGTGATCGTGCTGGGCCCCACCCTGTTCCCGGCCATGCTGCGCACCATCCACCTGGGCCACGTGACCCTCTCGCTGGAGCGCAAGGCCGAGGAGGTGGGCGCGCTGCTGGGCGCCACCCGCACCGAGATGCGCAAGATGGACGAAACGCTGGACCGGCTGCACAAGCAGTCCAGCACCCTCACCACCGCGCTGGACAAGGCGCGCTCCCGCACCCGCCAGGTGGACAAGAAACTGAAGAATATCACTGCCATGGACCCGGAGGAGGCGAGCCGCCTGCTGGGCATCGACGAGGGCGCGCTGGCCGAGGAGGAGACCGCGCCATGACCAGTGATGCCGCGCGCTACACCGCCCACTACCTCGCCGCCAGCCGCGCCGCGATGGACAGCTTCGCCGCCGACACCGCCGCGCACGCCGTGGTGCAGGGCATGGCCGCCGATGTCGCGGCGGCGATGCGCAATGGCGGGCGCTACCTGGTGTGCGGCAATGGCGGCAGTGCGGCGGACGCGCAGCACATCGCCGGCGAGCTGGTGGGGCGGCTGATGTACGACCACGCGCCGCTGGCGGCCCTGGCGCTGACCGCCGACAGCTCCGTGCTGACGGCCACCGGCAACGACTACGGCTTCGAACATGTGTTCAGCCGCCAGGTGCTGGGGCTGGGCCGGCCGGGGGACGTGCTGCTGGCCATCTCCACCTCCGGCAACTCGCCCAACGTGCTGGCGGCGATCGCCGCCGCCCGGCAGCGCGGCATGGCGGTGCATGGCTTTGCTGGCACCGGCGGCGGGGCCATGGCCACGCTGTGCGACCGGCTGCTGGCCGCGCCCTCCGCGTGGACCCCGATCATCCAGCAGGTGTACATGACCGCGGCGCACCTGGTGTGCGCGCTGGTGGAGCGGGAGCTGTTTCCGGAGAAGGCGCCCAAGGTATGAAGCAAGAGTCTTCTTTTTCTGAAGAAAAAGAAGCAAAAAGACTTTTCCGACTTGGCACCCGCTTCTCCATGGAGAATGCGGTGCAAACGGATGAAGTTTTTTTGCTTCTTTTTGTTCACAAAAAGAAGGACTTCCTTTCCTGATGGCCAAGTCCACCACCCGCTACGTCTGCCAGTCCTGCGGCGCCGTGACCCCGAAATGGGCCGGCCGCTGCGAGGCCTGCGGCGAGTGGAACACGATCGTGGAGGAGGCATCCACCGCGGCCGTGGCCAAGGGGCGGCGCATCCAGTTCGTCGACCTCGCCGGCGCCGCCGCGCCGCCGCCGCGCGTGCCTTCCGGCATTGCGGAGCTGGACCGGGTGCTGGGCGGCGGGTTCGTGCCGGGCTCGGCGATCCTGCTGGCCGGCGACCCGGGCATCGGCAAGTCCACGTTGCTGTTGCAGGCCGCTGCGCGGTTGGCGCGGTCGGGCCGGCGGGTGCTGTACATCTCGGGCGAGGAGGCGGTGGACCAGGTGCGGCTGCGCGCGCGCCGGCTGGGGCTGGCGAAGGACCCGCTGGAGCTGGCCGCCAGCATCAACCTGCGCGACATCGCCGCCTCCATCGCCGAATCGAAGGACGCCGCGCTGGCGGTGATCGATTCCATCCAGACCATGTGGATGGAGGGGGTGGAGAGCGCGCCCGGCAGTGTGAGCCAGGTACGGGCCAGCGCCTTCGAGCTGATCCGCGTGGCCAAGCAGCAGAACACCGCCCTGGTGCTGGTGGGCCACGTGACGCGCGAGGGCACCATCGCCGGGCCGCGCGTGCTGGAGCACATGGTGGATGCGGTGCTGCACTTCGAGGGCGATCGCGGCCACCAGTTCCGCATCCTGCGCGGGGTGAAGAACCGCTTCGGCGCCACCGACGAGATCGGCGTGTTCGAGATGGGCGAGGAGGGGTTGAGCGAGGTGGCCAACCCTTCCGCCCTGTTCCTGGCCGAGCGGCGCGGCAATGTGAGCGGCAGTGCGGTGTTCGCCGGCATGGAGGGCACGCGCCCGGTGCTGGTGGAGGTGCAGTGCCTGCTGTCGGCCAATGCCGGCGGCTCCCCCCGGCGCTCCGTGGTGGGCTGGGATTCCGGCCGGCTTTCGATGCTGCTGGCGGTGCTGGAGACGCGCTGCGGGCTGAAGCTGGGGGCGACGGACGTGTACCTGAACGTGGCCGGCGGGCTGCGGGTGGGGGAGCCGGCGGCCGACCTCGCCGTGGCCGCCGCCCTGGCAAGTGCTGCCACCGACCAGCCGACCGACCCCGGCTGCGTGTTCTTCGGCGAGGTCGGGCTTTCCGGCGAGGTGCGCCAGGTGGCGCAGGCGGAGGCGCGGCTGAAGGAGGCGCAGAAGCTCGGCTTCTCCCGCGCCGCGCTGCCGCGCCGGGTGGCCGGGGGCAACCGCAAGCTGGCGGCGCCGGAGGGCATCGCGCTGGATGAGATCGGGCACCTGGGCGACCTGGTGGCGCGCTTCACCCAGAAGCCGGCCGGCAAGCCGGACAAGCCGCGCCCGTGACACCGGCATGACACCAGCGGGGGTGGCGCACCCATGCCCCGGGGGGATATACGGGGCCCCGCCCATGCCCCTAGCCCCTTTCCACCGGGCCGATCCTTGAACTGGGTCGACCTTGCCGTTCTTGTCGTCGTGGCCGTTTCGGCCGCGGCTGCGTTCATGCGCGGCTTCGTGCGCGAGTCGCTCGGCATCTTCGCCTGGGCCGGGGCGGCCTGGTTCTCCTACAGCTTCGTGCATCTGGCCCGGCCGCTGGTGCGCGACCTGGTGGGCAACGAGCAGATGGCGGAGATCATCGCCTATGCGGTGCTGTTCCTGGTGGGGCTGCTGGTGCTCTCCATCCTCACCAGCATCATCGCCCAGGTGATCCACGGGCTGGGGCTGGGGGCGCTGGACCGCACGCTGGGCATCGCCTTCGGGCTGGCGCGGGGTGCATTGCTGGTGATCGCTGCCTATATCGGGGCGGGATGGCTGAGCGTGCCGGAGCGCTGGCCGCAACCGGTGCGCGAGGCGCGGCTGCTGCCCTTCGTGGCCGAGGGGGCCATGAAACTGGCCGACCAGATCCCCGAACGCTTCCGCCCCGGCGTTCCCGTTCTGCCGCCGATGCCGGCCGCCCGTTCGATCGACCTGCTGCAGGCCGTGCCGCTCGGCCGCCAGCAGCCGAAGCCGTAGCCGCCGCGCCCCCCGCCAGGAGAAGACGATGCCCATTCCCTTCCGGCCCGGCGAAGATCCCCACCCCGCGTCGGGCCATGACGACAAGATGCACGAGGAATGCGGCGTGTTCGGCGTGTGGAACCACGCCGATGCCGCGGCCCTCACCGCCCTTGGCCTGCACGCGCTGCAGCACCGCGGCCAGGAGGCCACGGGGATCGTGGCGCATGACGGCCACCACTTCCACCAGCACCGGGGCCTGGGCCTGGTGGGCGAGAATTTCGGCGATGCGCGGGTGATCGCCGGCCTGCCCGGGCATTCCGCCGTGGGGCACAACCGCTATGCCACCACCGGCGATACCGTGCTGCGCAACGTGCAGCCGCTGTATGCGGATTTCGAGTTCGGCGGGCTGGCGGTGGCGCATAACGGCAACCTCACCAACGCCACCGGCCTGCGCCGGATGCTGGTGCGGCGCGGCTGCCTGTTCCAGAGCACGATGGACAGCGAGGTGTTCATCCACCTCATCGCCATGAGCCAGTATTCCACCGTGGTGGACCGGCTGATCGACGCGCTGAAGCAGGTGGTGGGCGCCTATTCGCTGATCGCGCTGACCAACGAGAGCCTGATGGGCGCGCGCGACCCGCTGGGGGTGCGGCCGCTGATCCTGGGCCAGATGGAGAACGCCGAGGGCGGGCGCGCCTGGGTGCTGGCCAGCGAGACCTGCGCGCTCGACATCGTCGGCGCCGAGTTCGTGCGCGACGTGGAGCCGGGCGAGATCGTGGTGATCAACGACCAGGGCGTGCACAGCATCAAGCCCTTCGCCAAGGCGCCGGCGCGGTTCTGCGTGTTCGAATACATCTACTTCGCCCGCCCGGATTCGATCGTGGAAGGCACCGCGGTGTATGCCGCCCGCAAGCGCATCGGCGCCGAGCTGGCGCGCGAAAGCCACGTGGCCGCCGACGTGATCGTGCCGGTGCCGGATAGCGGCGTGCCGGCCGCGATGGGCTATGCCGAGCAGAGCGGCACGCCGTTCGAACTGGGCATCATCCGCAACCACTATGTGGGCCGCACCTTCATCGAGCCGACCGACAGCATCCGCCACCTGGGCGTGAAGCTGAAGCATTCCGCCAACCGCGGCGTGATCGAGGGCAAGCGGGTGATCCTGGTGGACGACAGCATCGTGCGCGGCACCACCAGCCGCAAGATCGTGGAGATGGTGCGCGCGGCGGGTGCTGCGGAGGTGCACATGCGCATCTCCTCCCCGCCCACCACGCACAGCTGCTTCTACGGCATCGACACGCCGGAGCGCGGCAAGCTGCTGGCCGCGCGGCACAGCGTGGCGGAGATGGCCAAGCTGATCGGCGCGGACAGCCTGGCCTTCATCAGCCAGGACGGGCTCTACCGCGCGCTGGGCCATGCCGGCCGGGATGCCGGCTCGCCGCAGTACTGCGACGCCTGCTTCACCGGCGACTACCCGGTGCCGCTGCCGGACATGGCCAACGCCGACAACCGGCAGTTGAGCCTGCTCAGCGAGCGGAGCTGAGGCGGGCGGGCCTGCCGCGGGGGCCGGACCCGTGCTGTCGGGAATCTTGACGGTTTTGCCTGCGCAGCAATCGGCGGTGTCAAAACGCTTTACACTTTTGCCGATTCCCCCACAGGGCCATGCGCCAAGGCCTTGTTTACGCGTCATTTTTATCGATGGCGCAATCATTGCGTGTTCGCCGAAGGATCGTTCCGGTTCGATAGTCCGCGCCGCGTAGGCCCCGCAAGGCTTGCCGCGCCGATGGAAGTGACCTCGAGAGCGGGGCAAGGGGGCAGGCAGATGCAAGGTTTCAATCGGTTCTCGGCTCGGCTGGGTGGTGCGCTGTTCGCCCTCGCCGTCACCGTATCGGCTGCGCAGGCGCAGCCCTACAGCGTCCTGTGGTGGGATTCGACGCCGGATTACGGCGGCCAGGCCCCGAATTCGCTGCGCCAGGAGATGTCGGACTACCTGACCACCTTCAACGGCGGCACCCTGTTCCAGAGCACCTATGTCGGCAGCGAGACGCCTGGCACCCTGGCCACGCATCTGGCATCGAACAGCTACAACGTGATCGTGTTCGACGCCACGAGCGCGTCCGCCAAGTTCAACGCGGCCGACCTCAGCGCGGTGCAGAGCTTCTTCCAGACGCGCAGCAACCTGCTGCTGGACGGCACGCTGTATATCCGCAACATCGAGCTCAACGCGGCGACCAACTTCCCCGGCCTGAACGATGCGCTGGGGATCTTCACCGCTAACGAGGTGAAGGCGCTGGCCACGCGCGGCGGCGGCATCATGGTGGGCACCGACCACACCGGCTACCAGGTGGACGCGAACCAGATCGTCGGCGCGGTGGTCCCCGGCGCGGCGTTCAGCGGATTTACCGTTCCCTCCACCGATGGCGAGTTCACCGGCACCGAGTTGCTGACCACGGCCGGGCTGGTGGCACCGGCCGACGTGTTCGACAACTGGTCGAACGTGCCCAGCGAGGCCATTGCGCCGACCGGCAACTTCACCGACTTCCTTGGCCGTCCGGTGACGCTGTACTCCCAAGTGAACGTCGCCGACCAGCCCGGCGGCGGCCCGCGCTTCCCCTACATCAGCACCACCTTCGCGCCGGGTGGCGGGCCCGTGGTGATCAACGATCCGGAGCCGCCCACCACGAACACGCCGGAGCCGGCAACGCTGGCGCTGCTGGGTACCGGGCTGCTGGGCCTGGTCGGGCTGCGGCGGCGCCGCCGGATTTAATTTCCCACGATAGGCGGATCATCCTGGGCGGCGGGAAGAAATTTCCCACCGCCGGGGCCGGGGGCGCGGAGGGAATTTCCCACCGCGCCCTTGCCCTGTACGGGCCTGGGACACAATTTCGCATCGGCGTCCCAAAGATGAAACGACGCGGCGAATGGCGCAGCGCATGGCGCGGCTAAAGCATTGATATCGCTCGGAAGGCCCACTTTCCCCGCCCCGCATGGCGCGGCGAATGGCGCACCGAATGACGCAGCGATCGCCCGGCCGGGCGGGGCTGCGCCATTCGCGTCATTTAACCCCCCTTACAGGGGGGGTTTAAATGACGACGTGGCGCCCGGTGGGCCGGTGGCCCCCGTCGCTCCGCCCGGCTGCGGCCGAATGGCGCGGGGGATGGCGCGGGGTGACGGGCGCGGGAAAAATTTCCGAAAAAATGTTTGCCATCGGTGCTAACGAGGTGGCAGGATGCGGGCCATGGACACATGGCACATCACATCCGGCCGGCTGCGCGTGGCGGCGATCCTGCTCGCCGCGCTGCTGCTTGGGCTGGCCCCCTGGGGGGCCCTTCGGCGCCGGACACCCGGACTCCGTCCTGCGTCAGGCCGGGAAGACGGCCCCCCGGCCTTAGGCCGGGAAAACGGCGGTGATGATGATCTCGATCAGGTCGCCTTCCGGCATGCGCGATTCGACGAAGCTGCGCACCGGGCCCTGGCCATCGGGCATCACGCTGGCCCAGGCCTCGTCGAAGGCCGGCTTGTTGTCGTGGTCCGTCACGACCACCTCGGCGCGGACGATGCGTGTGAGGTCCAGCCCGTGCGCCACCAGCTTGGCTTCCAGCGCGCGCAGGCAGCCGATGGTCTGGGCCCGGATGCACTGGGTGCGGTCGGGGCTGGTGGCCACGGCCCACAGCAAGCCGCCGCCGCCGGGCAGGCGATACACGGCCAGGCCCGACTTGCTGGGCAGGCTGGCGTTGGGCACCCGCTGGATGTCGGGCGAGGCGGGGAAGCTGGGCGAGATCATGGCGGCTCCGGCGGCGTGTGGGCCGCCATCAGGCCATGCAACCGGCCGCTACGCCAGCCTGCGCCGGCGCACCAGGCCGAGGCCGAGCAGCCCGCCGGCCAGCACCACCAGCGAGGCGGGCTCCGGCGCGGCCACGGGGGCGCCGTAGAGGAACTGGATGCCGGCGATGTCGTCGGCCTGCGGGCCGCTGAAGGCCTCGGTGTAGAACGGGTTCATCAGCGAGTTCGGCACCCCGGTGTGGTCCAGCCCGAGCGCGTGGCCCAGCTCGTGCGCCATCACCTGGAACAGGCTGATGCCGGAGCCGATGAAATCGAGGTCCCAGGTTTCCGCGCTGTCGAAGTGGATGTCGCCGGCGGCGCTGGCGCCGTTGTTGGGCGGGTAGTAGCCGTGCGCCAGCACGTTGGACGGGCCGTCGAAGAAATGGCCGCCGATGCGGATGTCCCCGCCGGCGCCGGCCGCGTTGAAGGCCACGCCGCTATCGACAACCTGCAAAAAGGTGAGGTTGGCCACGGCCGACCAGGCGCTGAAGGCGGACTGGATCACGCTCTCGAAGCCGACCGGCATGAAGCTGGACAGCGCCACGGTGGTGCAGGGGCCGTCGCCATCGTCGGAGCAGTCCAGCCCACCGGGCATGTAGCTCCAGGTGACGGTGGCGCCGGTGCCCATCACCGGGCTGCCCCACTTGCCGGGGCTGGTGGAGCCGAGCACGAAGGCGCCGGCCGGCTGGGCGGCGGCCAGGGCGAGCAGGGCGGCGCCGGCCGCCAGGGATGTCAGCTTCATGGTCATGTGCGGCCCCGCCGTCTGGATTCAAATGCGTTCGAATCCGGTAGTGCAATAACCGTGCCGGCGTCGCGGGGGCTTTGGGAACAACGGGTTGCGATGGTACCGCGCCAGGCTGCCGGCGGAGTGGAAAATCCGCCGACAGATGCGTGTAATGGTGTGTTGCCGGAAGCGGGCGCGCGCGGCGCCCGGGCGCGGTCAGGCGCGGGCGTTGCGGCGGCGCGCCATGGCCAGCCCGGCCAGGCCGAACACGAACACCAGGGCGGAGGCCGGGGCCGGGGTGGCGACCTCGGCCTGCTGGCGCAGGTTCCAGCCGATCACGTCGAAGGAGAGGCGATCGGTCTCGGTGAACACCTTCAGCTCGCCCGCGCTGCTGGTCGGGTCCATCAGGCCGATGCCGAGACCGTCCTTCCAGTGGCTGGCCTGGGTCCCGTCACCCCGGTTCCGCCCGGTGGCGAAGGTGGCCAGCGAGGTGTCGCAGCCGTCCAGCGAGAACAGCTTGGGGTCGGTGCCGCTGCCCACCGTCCAGTCCAGCGCGTTCTGTCCGGCGCTGGCCGCGGAGCAGCGGTAGAAGTCGAGCGGGGTGACGAACCTGAACTGGTCGTCCACGAAGTTGGCGGGCGTGTTGACGTCCAGCACGTCCACGCCGCTGATGAAGCCCAGCGCGTGGCCGATCTCGTGCACCGCGATGCCGACGAAGTCGTAGAGCCCGGCGGTGATTCCGTCGCTCGGGTCGTAGTCCCAGCCGAAGCCGGTGCTGAAGGCGATGTAGCCGTCGCACAGCGCCGTGCAGCCGTTGGCCTGGTCCTCGGGGATGATGTTCGGGGCGAGGCCCAGCGCCTTGGCGTTGGCGTTGGTCATCCAGGACTCGGCGGCGTTGAGGCCGCTGTTGTCGAGATAGGGCGTCAAGCTGTCGGCGCCGTTCGGGTTGTTCTCCGTGGCGTTGGTCCACAGCCGCATGAACGGACCGGCCTGCAGGTTGGTCGTGGCGATGGTGTCGTTGGCGCTGGTGGCATCGGCCACCAGGGCGGCGCGGGTGTTGGTGTAGCTGTGCCGCACGAACGTGCTCGCGGCCTCGGCCAGGATACCGGAGCCCAGCGCGGCGGTGCCGACGGTGAGGTTCACGGTGATGTTGTCGTTCAGGATCGACGACCAGAAATTCGCCGCCTGGGTGAAGGCGGCCTGCTCCTGCGCCGTGGTGCCGGAGATGAAGCTGAGGGAGAAGCTGGTCTGCGCCTGCGCGGGCGCGGCGGCGGCGAGGGCGGCGGCAACCACGGCGGCGGAGCCGAGGCCGGCGAGGCGGCGCGGCTGGCGGGCTTTGGCAAGGCTGGCGTTCATGGTCGCAATCGTCCCCGGAATCGGAATACGGGCGTATTAGCAAATTCCGTACCGTGGACAGGTTTTGTGACAGAACAATATGTTACAAATGCAACCCGGCGGGGTTTCGGCGCGCTGTCAAATCCGCCGACAACTGAATGTAACACAATGTCTCAAACCGCCTCAGCCATCCTGGTTGCGGAAGCCGCCCACGCCGCGCTCGATCGCGGTCACGTGCTCCGGCCGCAGCCCGGCCGCGCTGGTGGCGCCGCAGGCATGGGCGATCATCTCCACCTCGTCGCGCAGCCGCTTGGCGTAGTGCATCACGCGCACCGCCTTGTCGGTGGGGTCCAGCCCGCGGATCAGCCGCGGATCGGCGCTGGTGACGCCGGTGGGGCAGTGGCCGGAGCCGCATTTCATCGCCTGGATGCAGCCCAGCGCGAACATGAAGCCGCGCGCGGAGGAGACGTAGTCCGCGCCCATGCACAGCGCCCAGGCCACCTTCTCCGGCGTGACCAGCTTGCCGGAGGCGACGATGCGGATGCGCTCGCGCAGGCCGTGCCGGTCGCGCGCCTCCACCACCAGCGGCAGGGCCTGGGTGATCGGCAGGCCGACATAGTCCGCCAGCGGGGCGGGGGCGGCGCCGGTGCCGCCTTCGCCGCCATCCACCTGCACGTAGTCCGGGCAGTGGGCGGGGTGGGCGGCGCAATCGGCGAACCAGTCGTGGAGGAACCCCTCCTGCCCCATGACGAACTTCACCCCCACCGGCTTGCCGGTGACGCGGCGCACCCGGGCGACGAAGGCGCCGAGCTCGGCGATGGAGGCGATGTCGGCGTGGCGGTTGGGGCTGATGCTGGCCTGGCCCTGCGGGATGCCGCGGATGGCGGCGATCTCGGCCGTCACCTTCGCCGCCGGCAGGATGCCGCCCTTGCCGGGCTTGGCGCCCTGGGCCAGCTTCACCTCGAACATCCGCACCTGGGGGTGGGCGGCGATCTCGCGCAGGCGGGCTTCGCTCAGCGCGCCGTGCTCGTCGCGCACGCCGTATTTCGCGGTGCCGATCTGCATCACCACGTCGCAGCCGCCTTCGAGGTGGTAGGGCGCGAGCCCGCCCTCCCCGGTGGCCAGCCACACCCCGCCGAGCCTGGCGCCGCGCGACAGGGCGGTGACGGCGGCGTGGCTCAGCGCGCCGTAGCTCATGCCGGAGATGTTGAAGAAGCTCGGCGGGTCATAGGGCTCGCGGCAGGCGCCGGGGCCTTCGGTGGCGCCGATGCGGCGTGGGGTCCATTCCGTTTTTTCCTCCTCCAGCACCGCGAAGGCGGCGGGGCGGAAGGCGAAGGCGGGGGCGGTTTCGCTGCCGAAGGAGATGAGGTTGGAGATGCCCTTGGCGGTGCGGTAGATCCAGGCCCGCTCCAGCCGGTTGAACGGGCGCTCCACCCAGTCCGGCAGGTAGTGGTACTGGCGCATGTATTCGCCGATGGTCTCGCTGAAGTAGCGGAAATGGCCGATCACCGGGAAATTGCGCAGCACGGTGTGCTGCGTCTGGCGGATGTCGTGCACGTACACCGCCGCCACCACGGCAAGCGCCACCAGCAGCAGCACCAGCAGGATCGTCATCTCCGCGTTCCTCCCGCGCACCCGGGCGCAGCATGGCACAGTGTGCGGCGCGGCGGGTTGAGGAACGGTGAAGGTTGGGCGGCGGGTTGGGCGGGGGAAGGAAGGGTTAACCGCCAAGGCGCCAAGAACGCCAAGATGTGCGCCAAGGCATGCGGGCTGATGCCACAGCCTCGGAGCCGGCCTTGGCGGTCCCTTGGCGTGCTTGGCGCCTTGGCGGTTGCCTCGCCTTCCTTCCCCCGCCCTACTCCGCCGCCAGCCAGTCGGCGATCAGGCGGCTGGCGATCGAATCACCGCGCGGCAGGGTGAAGCCGAGGTCGCGGTGGCGGCGCAGATCGTCGCGGGTGAACCAGCGCGCGTCGGCGATCTCCTCCGGGTCGATGGTGATCTCCTCCGTCAGCCCCTCGGCGTAGAAGCCCAGCATGATGCTGGCCGGGAAGGGCCAGGGCTGGCTGGAGTGGTACTGCACGTTGGCCACGCGCACCCCGGCCTCCTCGAACACCTCGCGCGCCACCGCCTCCTCCAGCGTCTCGCCCGGCTCCACGAAGCCGGCCAGCGTGGAATACATGGTGGAGTTGGGGAAGCGCTTGGAATGGCCGAGCAGGCAGCGGTCGCCGCGGTGCACCAGCATGATCACCGCCGGGTCGGTGCGCGGGAAGTGGCTCACGCCGCAGCCGGTGCACTGGGTGGAGTGCCCGGCACTTTTCGGCGTGCAGGAAGCGCCGCACACGCCGCAGAAGCGGTGCTTGGTGCGCCAGTGCATCAGCCCGCGGGCATGGGCCAGGATCGAGGCCTCCTGGTTCGGCAGCAGCCCGGCCACGGCGCGCAGATCGGTGAACTTGCCCAGCTCCTCCGGCAACTCGGGCAGCGGGCGGTCTTCCGGCGAGAGATCCACGCAGAAAACCGGCTGCGGGCCCTGCATGCCCAGGAAGGCCCAGATCCCGCCATCCGGCCAGCCCTGCATGCGCAGCGCGGCGGCGGCCGCACCGGAGAGGAACACCGCCTCCGGCCGCCCGTCCTCCATGCCGCGCATCAGGTTGCGGGCGCGCCAGACCGGGGCGAACAGCGCCTGGTCGGACTCCATCGCCGCCGCGATCCAGGCCTCCTCGTCGCGCCGGTGGGCGGCACGGTCGAGCGGGCTGCCGGAATAGGCGTTGGGTCGGCTGGCGAGGATCAGGGGCACGCGGGCGTTCTCCGTGGGGTGCGGCGAGCGTGCCACGCGAGGCCGGCAGGGGAAAGGGCGGGGGGCGGCGTTCTCCCTTGCCACCGCGCGCCCGATGCACGATATCTGCCGCGGGAGGTCGGCGGCGGACGGGCGCCTCGCCAACCCGGTCAGGTCCGGAAGGAAGCAGCCGCAACGAGTTTCCGCCCGGGTCGTTCGTTCGGCCTCCCACCCCTCCCTCTGCTTCGGCAGGTACCAGCGGCGCCGCGCATGTCGGGCTTGTTCTCAGACGAAGACGACAGGCTGCCGGCGCCGGAACCCGAGGGGGCCGGGCTGTTCGGCGAGGCCGCGCCTGCCGCCCCGGCGCCGGCCCTGGCCGCCCCCGCCTACCGCGTGCTCGCCCGCAAATACCGCCCCGTGGTGTTCGACGACCTGATCGGCCAGGAGGCGATGGTGCGCACGCTGCGCAACGCCTTCGCGCTCGGCCGGGTGGCGCATGCCTTCATGCTCACCGGCGTGCGCGGCGTGGGCAAGACCACCACGGCGCGCATCATCGCCCGGGCGCTCAACTGCATCGGGCCGGACGGGACCGGCGGCCCCACCGCCGACCCCTGCGGCGTGTGCCCGAACTGCACCGGCATCCTGGCCGACCGCCACCCCGACGTGGTGGAGATGGACGCCGCCTCCCGCACCGGCGTCGAGGATGTGCGCGAGATCATCGAGGCCACGCGCTTCCGCCCCATGCAGGCGCGCGCCAAGGTGTTCGTGATCGACGAGGTCCACATGCTGTCGCGCAACGCGTTCAACGCGCTGCTGAAGACGCTGGAGGAACCGCCGCCGCACGTGAAGTTCGTCTTCGCCACCACCGAGATCCGCAAGGTTCCCGTCACCGTCCTGTCGCGCTGCCAGCGCTTCGACCTGCGGCGCATCGCCACCGCCGAACTGGCCGCGCATTTCGGCCGCATCTGCGACAAGGAAGGGGCGCGCATCGAGCCGGAGGCGCTGACCCTGATTGCGCGCGCCGCCGACGGCTCGGCGCGTGATGGGCTGTCGCTGCTCGACCAGGCGATCGCGCAGACCGAGGCCGGCAGCACGATCAGCGCCGGCCAGGTGAGCGACATGCTCGGCCTGTCCGACCGGCAGTCGGTGTTCGACCTGTTCGAGGCGGTGATGGAAGGCAAGCCGGCCGCGGCGCTGGAGATCAGTGATCGCGCCCATGCGCGCGGGGCCGATCTCGGCGTGATGCTGCAGGACCTGCTGGAGCTGGTGCACACCCTCACCCGCCTGCGCGCGGTGCCGGCGCTGCGCACGTCGAACGACCTGCCGGAGGCCGAGCGCACCCGCGGCGTGGCGCTGGCCGAGGCGCTGTCGATCCCGGTGCTGGGCCGCGCCTGGCAGATGCTGCTGAAGGGCGTGGCGGAGGTGGAAACCGCGCCGGACCGCAAGGCGGCGGCCGAGATGGTGCTGATCCGCCTGTGCCACGTGGCCGACCTGCCGCCG
>CANHCJ010000068.1 GCA_947458025.1 Rhodospirillales bacterium
CGGCGGTGGCGCGGTCGCAAAGGCGGGAGAGTTCCTGCGCGCCGGCCAGGCCAAGGGCTTCGGCATGGGCGGCCCGCGTCATGCCGCGCAGGCCCCGGCGGGGGTAGAAGGGGCGCGCGGGGCCGGCCTGGTCCAGCGTGTCGCAGACCTCCAGGAAACCCGGGTCGAGGCCGCGCAGGAAGGCGGGGAAACGGCCCGGCAGGGCGTGGCGGGTGACGAAGGCGCGCGGCAGGCCGAGTGGGAGGTCCACGCCCAGGGCCACGGCGCCGCCGCCGGCGCAGGCAAGCAGGCGCGCGGAGAGGGTGGCCAGCTCTCCCACCGGCTCCGGCGCGGCGAGGTGCCAGGCCCGGCCGTGCCGCCGCGCCACCGCCATCCAGCGCTTGCGCGGGTCGGTGCTCCAGTCGGCATGCGCGGCGATGGTTGCGGCGGGCATGCGGACTATGTGACCGTGCCGGACCGGCCCCGCGCAACCAGAAGGCTCCGCCCATGGCCGACGCTGTCGCTGAAGCACGCTACGTCGCCCCCGCGCGATGGCTGCACTGGCTCACCGCCGGGTCGATCCTGGTGATCCTGGTGACCGGGGTCTGGTTCGCCTACCTGGAGCCGCCGGATGCGCTGAAGTTCCGGCTGTTCGTGATCCACGAGAGCTTCGGCGTGGTGGTGTTCGTGATGGCGCTGGCGCGGCTGTGGGTGCGCCGGCGCAACCCGCCGCCGCCGCTGCCCGATTCGATGCCGGGCTGGCAGAAGCTGGCCGCCGGGGTGAACCACGGAGCGCTGTATGTGGTGATGGTGGTGCAGCCGATCACGGGGTTCCTGGCCTCCAACGCCTGGGGCTTCCCGGTGAAGTGGTTCTGGCTGGTGACGATCCCCTCGCCTATCGGGCGGCACGAGACGCTGGCGCCGATCCTGGGGCAGATGCACTACATCGGCGCGATCGCGATGGTGGTGCTGCTGGGGATGCATGTGGGCGCGGTGATCCAGCACACGTTCATCAAGAAGGATGGGCTTTGGGCAAGGATGGCTTAAGGAAGCAAGTCGTTCTTTTTTGAAAAAAAGAACCAAAAAACTTTTCCGACCTGGCACGGGTGCAAGGTCGTAAAGTTTTTTTGCTTCTTTTTGTTCACAAAAAGAAGACTCTTACTTCAGCGGCTTCTGCGCCTTCTCCAGCAGCTTGGCAAAGAACCCGGGCTTCTTCGGTGGCGGCGGGGGCTTGGCGGCTTCTTCCTTAGCCTTGGCCTCCTGGGCGCGTTCCTTCTCCTTGGCGGCGAGCCACTTATCCAGGCTCATGCCGGCCTTGGCGGCGCGCTTGGCCTCGTAGGCGCGCTGGCCTTCGGTCATGTCTTTGGTCATGGAGTCCTCGTTCGATGCGCGCGGTTTTGGCAGCGTGGCGGCGCGGGTTCAAGCCTCGCCGCGGTGGCGCAGCAGCAGGCGGCCGAGGGCGGCGAGTGCGGCGTTGATGGCGATGCCGGCGAGCGAGAGCAGCACCAGGGCGGCGAACATGCGCGGGATCTGCAGGCGGTAGCCGGATTCGAGGATGCGGTAGGCCAGGCCCGAGGCGAAGCCGCCGGCGCCGGCGACGAATTCGGCCACCACGGCGCCCACCAAAGCGAGGCCGCCCGAGATGCGCAGCCCGGCGAGGAAGTAGGGCAGCGCGGCCGGCAGGCGCAGCAGGCGCAGCGTGGCCCAGCGGCTGGCGCCGTTGAGGCGGAACAGGTCCAGCAGTTCGGGCGGCGGGGAGGCGAGGCCGATCGCGGTGCTGGAGAAGATCGGGAAGAAGGCGACGATGGTGGCGCAGGCGACCAGGGCGGCGAAAGGCTCGCCCACCCAGGCGATGATCAAGGGCGCGATGGCGACGATGGGCGTCACCTGCAGCGCCACGGCCCAGGGTTCGATGGCCGCGCGGGCCCAGCGGCTGGCGGTGATGGCAATGGCGAGCGACACCCCGAGCACGGTGGAGACGGCCAGCGCGGTGAAGGTCACCACCAGGGTGGAGGCGAGCGAGAGCAGCAGGAAGCCGGGCGCGGCGAGGAAGGCCTTCACGATGGCGATGGGGCCGGGCACCAGGTAGGCCGGCACGCCGGTGGCCCAGACGGCACCCTGCCAGAGGGCGAGGACGAGCAGGCCGGCGATGGCGGGGGGCCAGCTCATGACATCGACCGGCGCAGCACGGCGGTGACCTCGGCGACCAGGGCGCCGTATTCCGGGGTGAAGCGGGTGGCGGGCTGGGGCGGCAGGGGGGAGGCGATCTCGGTGGCGATGCGGCCGGGGCGGGGCGTCATCACCACGATGCGGCGGGCGAGGAAGGCGGCCTCGTAGATGGAGTGGGTGACGAAGACGATGGTGCTGCCCGTATCGCGCCACAGGGCGAGCAGGTCGTCCTGCAGGTTGTGGCGGGTGAATTCGTCCAGCGCCGCGAAGGGTTCGTCCATCAGCAGCACGCGCGGGCGGCCGACCAGGGCGCGGGCGAGGGAGACGCGCATGCGCATGCCGCCGGAAAGCTCGCGCGGGCGGGCGCCCTCGAAGCCCTGGAGGCCGACGCGGGCCAGGGCGGCGCGGATCTCGGGCTGGGCTTCGGCGCGCGCGATGCCGCGCAGGCGCAGCGGGAGCCAGACGTTCTCCTCCGCCGTGGCCCAGGGCAGCAGGGTGGCGTCCTGGAAGACGAAGCCGATCTCGCCGGGGCCGGGCGGGCCGCCCTGCCAGTGCAGCGCGCCGGCATCGGGGGCGTCGAGGCCGGCGATCAGGCGCAGCAGGGTGGACTTGCCGCAGCCGGAGGGGCCGAGCAGGGCGACGAAATCGCCCTCGGCGACGGACAGGCTGGCGTCGCGCAGGGCCTCGGTGCCGTTGGGGAAGCGGCGGGCGACGGACTCTATGGACAGCAAGGTCATCGTTGCACGGCGGCGCCGACGACCCAGTGGCGGGCCTCCTCGGCGGACCACCAGCTGACGACGAGGTGCGGGGCGTGGGCGGCGATGCGGATGGCCTGTTCCGGCTCGCTCTCCACGAAATGGGTGCAGCCCCAGCGCGTGGCGGCCTCGGCCTTGTAGCGGGCGACGCTGTCGAGGTCGGTGGGGAGGGCGGCGGGGCGCATCTGCAAGGGCAGGCCGCCATGGCCGTGGCGGGCGAGCCAGGCGCGGGTGGGCGCCTCGTCGATGTCGGGCCGGCCGGTGATGACCACGGCGCGGTCCGGCGAGAAATGCGGCAGGCTGGCGAAGGGGGCCAGCTCGGCGCGGCGGGCGAGTGCTGCTTCGAGGTCGGCGGCGTAGTCGTCGCGGGTGATGTCGGGCAGGAAGATGCCGTCGAGGTCGAGGCCGATGAACGGGGCCTCGAAGGCGCGGTCGGCGGGCTCGCCCTTGGTGCGGCGGGCGCGGGCGGCCGGCGTGGCCTCGCCGCGCTCCCAGGGCAGGCGGAAATAGTCGGTCATGGGATGGGAGAGGTCGGGCACGTAGCCGGTCGTCTCGGGGTCGTGGACGATGGTGAGCGAGAGGGTCTCGCTGCCGGCGGCTGCGCACTCGGCCAGCACGGCGCGCATGGTGGCGCCGGTGGCGCAGCAATCATCCACCACCAGCAGCCTTCCGCGCGGGCGCTCGCCAAGCCAGGTGACGCGGCCGGAGGCGCGGTCACAGCCGGCCATGGCCAGCGGCAGGGCGAGCATGGCGGCGGCCATCGTGGCGGGCACGAGGCCGCCGCGCACGATCGCCACCACCGCATCCGGCTGCCACGCCGCGGCGCGGTCCATCAGGGCGGCGACCATGCGCTCGGCCTGGTCGTAGCCGATGAAGTGCGGCGGGCGGGAGGTGTCGAGGCCCTTCCACGGCGCGGGATTGCTCACCGCTTCAGCTCGATCCCCACGCGCTTGTTCACGAACTGCGTGGTGTAGGCCTTCGAGATGTCGATGCCCGGGCGGTGGATGCCGATGGCGACCTGGGAGGCGTAGAAGGCGCGCCAGCGCTCGTCCGTCATTGCGCCGATGCCGAGGGTGAGCGTGTCGCCGGAATCGACGATGCCGCGCTCCTTCATCACCTTGTAGCCGTAGTCGATCAGGTCCTGCGTCATCTCGGGGTTGGCCTCCCGGATCAGGCGGAAGGCCGGGGTGGGGTCGCCGTAGAGGTAGGAGTACCAGCCCTCGATCGAGGCATCGATGAAGCGCTGCACCACGTCGGTCCGCTGCTCCACCATGCGGCGCGAGGTGGTGACGATGTTGGCGTAGCCGAGATAGCCGGCATCCGAGATCATCAGCACGCGCGGCACGATGCCGGATTCCTTCTGGATCAGGTACGGCTCCGAGGAGACGTAGCCCTGCTGGACCAGGTTCCGGTTGGTGATGAAGGGCGCCATGTTGAAGGTGTACGGGCGGATCTGGCTGTCGGTGTAGCCGAAGCGGGCGGCCAGGAAGCGCCACCAGCCGGCGCGGGTATCGGCGCCGATGGCGATCGGCTTGCCCACCAGCGCCTCGAAGCTGTCATTGCCCATGTTGGGGTGGGCGATCAGCACCGCGGGCTCCTTCTGGAACATCGCGGCCACGGCGAGGTAGGGCAGGCCCTCGGCGGCGAACTCGATGGCGCGGCCGCCGGCCAGGTTGAAGTCGATCTGGCCGGCGATCATCAGCTGCATGTGGTTCACCTGCGGCCCGCCCTGGCGGATGGTGACGGCCAGGCCGCGGCGGGCATAGAGCCCGGTGGCGACGGCCTGGTAGTAGCCGCCGTATTCGGCCTGGGCGACCCAGTCGAGCCCGAAGGTGATGCGCTCAGGTGCCTGGGCGCGGGCCGGGCCGGCCAGGGCCAGCAGCGCGGCCAGCGCGAACATGATCAGCCTCATCGCCTTGTCCCCCGTGCGGTCCTGGTGGCCGCGCCAGCATGTTGGCATGGGCGGCGGCTTGTCGAGAGGCGGCGGTCGGGCGGGCCGCCGGCGGCGGGGCGGGGCCGGTGCGGCAAATGGAACGCGGGAGATGGATCAAAAATTGGATATCGCGCCCCTCGTTCAACCCGATCGCACTGATTCAGACAAAATAGACATCACCCCGCAGGTGCTCGGCAGAAATTCATCGTTCCCTGCGGCCTTCCGTATTTTACCGGATGACATCACTTCAACTATTCGTCATAAAATCCGCCACACGCCGCGATGATTTTTTATTTCCCATCGCGAACTCTTACGATACGGCCCCGAATTACCTGAACCCGGCACACCGGCCCGCGCCGCGCCTGCCGCGACATGAAGGAGCCCCCGCGATGGCCACGCTGACCGTTGGCGCCGGCAAGACATTCGACACCCTGGCCGCGGCGATCGCGGCCTCCTCGGCCGGGGATACGATCCTGGTCGATGCCGGCACCTATACCAACGACTTCGCCTTCATCGGCCATGCCCTGACCATCCAGGGCGTGGGCGGGCTGGCCAAGCTGCAGGCCGTGGCGCAGCCGCCCAACGGCAAGGCGATCCTGACCATCAACGGCAACGTGACGCTGGACCGCATCGAGTTCACCGGCACCACCGTGCCCGACGGCAACGGCGCCGGCATCCGCTACGAGGGCGGCAACCTCACCATCACCAACTCCTGGTTCCACCACAACCAGAACGGCATCCTCGCCGCCTCCTCCGCCGGCGGCACGATCACCATCGACCGCAGCGAGTTCAACAACAACGGCAACAGCGACGGCATCACGCACAACATCTACGTGAACGACATCGCGCGGCTCACCATCACCAACAGCTACTTCCACGCGCCCCAGGGCGGCCACCAGATCAAGAGCCGGGCGCGCGAGACCATCGTCACCGACAACCGCATCCAGGACGGGCCCGACACCGTCGGCAACTACGCGGTGGACATGCCGAACGGCGGCGCGGGCACCATCGCCCGCAACGTCATCGAGAAGGGCGCGCAGGCGCAGAACCGCACCTTCGTGCACCTGGGCGGCGAGCTGTTCCCCTCCTACGACAACACCACCCTGGCGATCACCGACAACGTCTTCGTCAACAACGCTACCGGCGGGCCGCCGACGCTGCTGCGCAACGACAGCGCCGTGGGCGGCGCCAATGCCCCGGCCACGATCGATGGCAACACCTTCTGGAACATCACGCCGGCGCAGGTGACGATCGGCAGCGCCACCATCGGCAGCAACAGCTTCAACACCGGCGCAGGCCCGACGCTGGACCTGTCCTCGCCGATCGACGCGCCCTGCTTCCGCGCCGGCACCCGCCTGGCCACGCCGGACGGGCCGGTGGCGGTGGAGGATCTCGACCCCGGCGACACGGTGGTATCGGCCTTCGGCGCCGCGCTGCGGGTGCGCTGGGTGGGGCACCGCACGCTGGATTGCCGGCGCCACCCGCGCCCGTGGGACGTGCATCCGGTGCGCATCGCCGCCGGCGCCTTCCGCCCCGGCGCCCCGGCGCGCGACCTGTGGCTCTCGCCCGACCACGCGCTGTTCCTCGATGGCGCGCTGATCCCCGCCCGCTACCTGCTGAACGGCGCCACCATCCTGCAGGAGGAGGCCGACGAGGTGACCTACTTCCACGTGGAGGTGGAGAACAGCCAGGGCGCCGCCACCCATACCGTGCTGCTGGCCGAGGGGCTGCCGGCCGAAAGCTACCTCGACACCGGCAACCGCCGCGCCTTCGCCAATGGCGGCGGCGAGGTGGAGGCACATCCCGATTTCGCGCACGACATCTGGAAGCGCTCCGGCATCGCCCCGCTGGTGACGCAGGGCGCGGCGCTGCGCGCGGTGCGCCACCGGCTGGCGATCCGCGCCATCGCGCTGGGCCACCGGCTGGTGAACAACCCGTGCCTGACGCTGGAGGTGGACGGCCGTGTGGTGCCGCAACAGCCGGGCGAGGGCCCCGCGGTATTCCTGCTGCCCGCCGGCGCGAAGCAGGCGCTGCTGCACTCGCGCGTCTTCGTGCCGGCACACGTGATCGCCGGCAGCGACGACCATCGGCCCCTGGGCGTGGGCGTCACCCGGCTGGCGCTGGACGGGCACGCGCTGGACCTCGCCACGCTCGGCGAGGGCTGGCACGCCGCGGAGGCCGCCCATCGCTGGACCGACGGCGCCGGCCGGATCGCGCTGGATGGTGCCCGCCGGGTGGAGATCGAGGCCGGCGTGCCGGGGCTGTACTGGGAGCGCGAGCTGCCGCCGCTGGCGCCCCCTGCCCTGCTGCCAAGCCAGGCTGCGCCCACTGGCGAGGCAGCGGGCGCACGCCCGGCCTTGCCTTTCAGAGGGCCGGCCGCAACTGTGGGGGCATGAGCACAGACACGCCCCACCCGGCCCCAGGGCCTTCCGCCACCATCTCCTTCGGCCTGGCCGGGCGCCGGGCCATCGTGACCGGCCATCGCGGCGGCATCGGCGGCGCCGTGGCCGCGCTGTTCGCCGCCGACGGGGCCGAGGTGATCGGACTCGACCTGCCGGAGTTCAACCTGGCCGACGCGGCCAGCGTGGAGGCGCGCGCGGCGGCGCTGATCGCCGCGCGCGGGCCGGTCGACATCCTGGTGAACTGCGCCGGCATCACCGTGCTGGGCAGCGTGCTGGAGACAGACCTCGACGAGGTGCAGCGCGTCTTCGCGGTGAACTTCCTCGCCCCCTACGCCCTGATGCGCGCGGTGCTGCCGGGCATGATCGCCCGGGGGCGCGGCGCCATCATCAACGTCGCCTCCGACCAGGCGCTGATCGGCAAGCCGCTGTCCGCCGCCTACGGCGCCAGCAAGGCGGCGATCGCGCAGCTCTCGCGCTCCGCGGCGCTGGATTGGGCCCCGCACGGCATCCGCGTGAACGCCATTGCGCCGGGCAGCACCGACACGTTGATGCTGAACCAGGTGATCGGCCAGCTCGCGGCGAAGTACCCAGACCGCTTCTCGAGCGATTCCGCCAGCACCTACACCCAGGCCGTGCCGATGCGCCGCTTCGCCGCCCCCGGCGAGATCGCCGCCGCCATCGCCTTCCTCGCCTCGGATGCCGCCAGCTTCGTGACCGGCGTGGTGTTCCCCGTGGATGGCGGGACGACGGCAGCATGAACGGCCCCACCACTCGCTTCGCCGTCGTCACCGGCGGCACGCGCGGCATTGGGCTCGCGATCGCGCGCCGCCTGGTCTCGGACGGGTTCGGGGTGATCGCGGCCGCCCGCTCGCCGGTGGCGGACCTGCCCTGGGGCGTCACCTACGCGCAGCTCGACGTCACCGACCGGGCGGCCGTGGATGCCTTCTTCGCCGGGCTGCCGAAGCTCGACCTGCTGGTGAACAATGCCGGGCTGGCCGGCGCGCAGGATAACGACGCCGACGACGCGCTGTGGCACGCCATCCTGGCCACCAACCTCACCGGCGCCTGGTACTGCAGCCGCGCGGCCCTGCGCCTGCTGCCGGACCGCACCGGACGGATCGTCAACATCTCCTCCGTGCTCGGGCTGCGCGGCGTGCCGGACCAGCCGGCCTATGTGGCGGCCAAGCACGGGCTGATCGGCCTCACCCGCGCCATGGCGATGCAGGCCGCCCCGCGCGGCATCACGGTGAACGCGATCTGCCCGGGCTGGGTGGATACCGAGATGGCCACGCAGCGTTTCGGCGAGATCGGCATCACCGCCGAACAGGCGGCGGCCGGCGTGCCGGTGGGGCGCATCGCCTCGCCGTGGGAGGTGGCGGACATGGTGGCATTCCTGGCGCGCGCCGGGGCCGGCAGCATCACCGGCCAGGCGATCCCGATCGATGGCGGGGCCACCGCCCGTGCCTGAAGCGCGGGTGAAGGCGGGGCTGTGGGTGTCGATGGCGCTGCGGCTGGGCAACGGCGCCGGGCGCTACGGCGCGGTGCTGCGCAAGGGCGACCCGGATTCCGGCGGCATCCTGGTGGTGCTGCACGGCAAGCGCGGCCTGTCGGTGCTCAGCCAGATGCGCACCGCCGAAGGCGAGCCGGCCTGGATGCGCGCCACCGGGCCCGAGCCGGTGGACCAGGCGGCGGCCGATGCCTATGTGGAGCGGCAGACGCGCTTCGACCCGGATCTTTGGGTGCTGGAGTTCGAGAGCCCGGACCTGCTGCCGCCGTTCGAAGGGAAGATCGTTTAGGCAAGAAGTTCTTTTTTGAAAAAAAGAACCAAAAAACTTTTCCGACCTGGCGCGGGGGCAAAGTCGTAAAGTTTTTTTGCTTCTTTTTGTTCACAAAAAGAAGAATCTTCCTTACCGCGGCGTACTATGCTGCCAAAGCTCCGCCTCCACCGTGCCGAACAGCGTGGTCATGCCCACGTGGCTGGCGCCAAGCTTCTCCAGCACCCGGCGCGACCCCTCGTTGCCCGGCTTCACGTAGCTCACCAGGGACACCATCTGCTTCTGGATGAAGGCCCAGCGATGCAGGATGTTCGCCGCCTCCGTGGCGTAGCCGCGGCCCCAGTAGGGCTGGTCCAGCCCATAGGCCAGCTCCGGCCCCTCCCATTCGTAGGGATGCAGGATGCCGGCGCGGCCGATGAACCGGCCGGAGGCGTTTTCCACCACCGCGAACATGCCGTAGCCGCGCAGCGCCCACTGGCCGAGCATGCGGGCCATGATGTCCCAGGTCTCGGCGCGCGTGCGGGTCACGCCGGTGCCCAGGGTTTTCATCACCTCCGGGTTGGCATGCATCGCCGCGAAGGCATCGAGATCCTCGGGCTGCAGCGCGCGCAGGGTGAGGCGGGGGGTGAGCAGGGTGGGAATCGGCACGGTCATGCCGCTTCATACCATGCGCCGCACGGGCAATCAGGCTATTCTGCTGCGTGGAGGAGATTCGGCCCCGGTGGGCCGGCCGGCCTTCAAAGCCGGTTGGGGCCGCCATGCAGTCCCGGGTGGGTTCGACTCCCGCTCTCCTCCGCCAGGCCGCCCCCGCGGCGCGACGTTTCGGCGCGGCCACAGCCTGTGTCTTTCTTGCAACAGCGTGGCGCGGAAGCGAGTCGTAACACGTTGGTGAGCCGCTGCGGACTGGCCCGCCCGCCCGCCCGCCGCTAGAACAGGGGCTCGGATTCGGGCGGCACCGCCCTCGAGTCGTCAAGCTGCCCTGCCGGCGCTCCGACGCCGGCAACAAACAGGAGAAGATCAAGATGAACTTGCGCAATGCGCTGATCGCTGCCGCGGTGCTGGCCGCCCCCGTGGTCATGGCACCGGCCGCGGTGCAGGCTCAGGCCCTGAACGGCCTCTATGTCGGCGCCGGCGTCGGCGCGAACTGGCTGACCGAGACCTCCACCAATGCCGGCGGGAAGCTGAAGTCCGACGGTGTTGGCGTCGCCGGCGTGGGCAGCATCGGCTACGGCTTCGGCAACGGCCTGCGCGTGGAGCTGGAAGGCAACTACCGCTACCAGCCCGGCAAGATCGGCGCCGGGACCGGCAAGATGCACAACTACGGCCCGATGGTGAACGTGCTGTACGACTTCGACGCCGGTCTGGGCTGGGCGATGCCGTATGTGGGCGTCGGCGCCGGCTACCAGTGGGGCGAGATGCGCGCCGCCGGTGGCAACAACGAGACGCGCGGTGCCTGGGCGGCGCAGGGCATCCTGGGTGCTGCGTTCCCGATCGCGGCCGCTCCCGGCCTGGCTGTCACCGCCGAGGCGCGCGTGATGAGCACCCTCGAAGACGTTCGCTACAAGGGCGGCCTGCGCACCGACCCGCAGATGAACATCTCCGGCATGCTCGGCCTGCGCTATGCCTTCGGCGTCGCCCCGGCCCCGGTGGCCGCCCCGGCCGCCGTTCCGGCCCCGGCGCCGGCCCGCACCTACCTGGTGTTCTTCGACTGGGACAAGGCTGACCTGACCCCGCGCGCCCGCCAGATCATCGCGGACGCCGCCCAGGCCTCCACCCGCGTCGCGACCACCCGGATCGAAGTGGGCGGCCATGCCGACCGCACCGGCACCGCGCAGTACAACCAGCAGCTGTCGATGCGCCGCGCGCAGAACGTGGCCGCCGAGCTCGTCCGCCTCGGCGTGGCGCGCAACGCGATCGACATCAACGCCTTCGGCGACACCCGTCCGCTGGTGGCCACCGGCCCGAACACCCGCGAGCCGCAGAACCGCCGCGTCGAGATCGTCCTGCGCTAATCCGCAGACCTTCGCGAACCAGGAAGCCGGCCCCGCAAGGGGCCGGTTTTTTGTTGGGCGCACGCCCGCGCGCCGGGCACGAAAAAACGCCAGGGAGGTCACCCTCCCTGGCGTTTGCGTATCCGCTGCGCGGCGGCGTCAGCGCCGGGCGGGCTGCTGCGCCGGGCGGGACTGGCGCGGCGCCGCGGCCGGCGCCTCCGGGCAGTCCTTCACGTTGAACGGCTGGGAGATGGTGCGGCTGGCCGCCAGCGCCGGCACCTCGGCCGGGGATTTCAGTGCGGCGACATCGGCATAAAGCTGCTGGCCGTCGCGGCAGAAGCGCGCATTGTCGATGATGCGCCGGCGCGACTGGGCGTTGGCCAGGTTGGTGATGTACTCGTCGTGCTCGGTCTGCGCGCGCCGGCCGTAGTGGCGCTGGAAGTAGGCGCCCAGCGCACGCTCCTGCGGCAGCAGGGCGGTGCGGTTGGCGGTGATGAAGGCGTTGTACTTCTCGCTGGAATCGCAGGCCAGCGCCGTCACCATCAGGCGGCTCTTGAGCGCGGCCACCTGGAATGCCTGCTTCTCCGCCGGGCGGGCGCAGAACGGCGCATCGGGCACCGGCTCCTCGGCCACGATGGGCGGCTCCGGCGGCGGCCCGGGGGGCGGCGGGGCGCATTGCGTAAGGCCCAGGACAAGCAGGCAGGCTAATGCTGGTCGCATCGACCACTCCAATCGTTCGGCAAGGGATGTTTCCGGCCCATCGCGCGGCCAACCGAGTGATCCATACAGGGCCCGCCGTGACCCCGGCAACTGGATGGTGGCCGCAATCCGCGGATGGCTCCCGCCCGTTCCTGCGGGCAGAGTGAACGCACCATGCAGACAAGGAGCGGGCGCATGAGCACCCTGGACGACACGCGCTGGAACCTGGTCGCACAGCGCCAGCCGGCTGATTTCCTGTATGGCGTGGCCACGATGGGGATTTACTGCCGCCCCGGCTGCCCCTCCCCCCGACCGCGGCGGGAGAACGTGCGCTTCTTCGCCGGCATCGCCGAGGCGGAGGCGGCGGGGTTCCGCGCCTGCCTGCGCTGCGACCCGAAGGGCGAGCGCGCCGCCATCGCGCGCGCCGTGGTGCAGGATGCCTGCGCGGCGATCGAGGCGCAGGAGGCGATGCCCTCGCTGGAGGCCCTGGCCAGGCGCGCCGGCTATTCCCGCTTCCACTTCCTGCGCATGTTCCGCGAGCACACCGGCGTCACCCCGCGCAGCTATGCCGAGCGGGTGCGCGCGCTGCGGCTGCAGGCGGCGCTGGCCCAGGGCGGGCGCGTGGCCGATGCGATCCAGGAGGCGGGGTTCGGATCGGAATCACGGGTGTACGAAGACACCGGCAAGCTGCTGGGCATGACCCCGGGCGCGCTGCGCCGCGGCGGCGCCGGGGAGGTGATCCGCACCGCCTTCGCCGACAGCCCGTTCGGCCGCCTGCTGGTGGGCGCCACGCAAACCGGCGTGTGCTTCCTGGGCTTCGCCGAGCCGGACGCGGCGCTGCTGGGCGATTTGCGCCGGCGCTTCCCCAAGGCACGGATCGAGCCGGACGACGCCGGCCTCGCCGACACGCTGGCGACCGTCCTGGCCTTCATGCAGGAGCCCCGCCAGGCACTGTCCCTGCCGCTGGACCTGCGCGGCACCGCCTTCCAGGTGCGGGTGTGGGAGGCGCTGCGCCGAATCCCGCCGGGCGAGACGCGCACCTACGCCGAGCTGGCCGAACTGATCGGGGCGCCCAAGGCGGTGCGGGCGGTGGCCCGGTCCTGCGCCACCAACCCGGTATCGCTCGCGGTGCCGTGCCATCGCGTTGTGGGCAAGGATGGCGACCTTACGGGCTATCGCTGGGGCGTGCCGCGCAAGCGGGAGATATTGCGCCGAGAGAGCACCGCAGTAGCAGCGCGTACACGTTGAGTCCCACGCGTGAAGGGCGTGGCATCCCAGGAAATGCCACGCCCTGTTTCAGCTCAACAGCCGGCGCATCTTGCGCCGGCAGCCGAAGATCAAGCCTTGCGGCGACGGGCCAGACCCAGACCCAGCAGACCAGCACCGAGAAGCACCATGGAGGCCGGCTCCGGGGTCGAGATCTCGTTGTAGCGATACTGGATCGTGACCGACCCCTCGGCCATCCCGGTGGCGCCGCCCAGCACGAACGAGCCGGTGCTGCCCGTCTGGGTCGCGCTACCGAGCATGTCGATGCTGAACAGGTTGAGCCCGCCGACGAAAGAACCCAGCCCAGTCGTGATGCTGTTGCTACCCCCAAGCACCGACGGCCCCGCAGTACCCACGGTCTGGACAGTGTTGTTGTCAATCACCGTGCCCACAAAGCCCGGCGTGGTGAGAGAGTCGGTCAGGAAGATCCCGAGCGGCCCGTTGAACACGGTCAGCGTGCCCGTGGCCGAAAGAGGGGTGGGAGAGCCCACGACCTGATTGCCCGAGCCGACCGGAAGAACCGCCGCGGTGTTCGTAAGCGACACGTTCGCGGAGAAGGACACGAGCACCTCAACAAGGGTGCCCAGCCCGGCATTGAAGCCATTGAAGGTGAGCGGGGTGTTCCCGGACAATCCGCTGAAGGAGAAAACCTCGGTCTCGGGCGTCGTCAGCAACGCATGCGCGGGCGTCGACGCAATCATCGCGCCGAAAGCTGCAGCGGCGCCAATCTGGAAAAGCTTGTTCACACTCGGTCTCCTGGAAAAGGACGTTACTTGAGGTGGAAGAAGCAAACACCGTGCCACATCGAACTTTCCTTGTAATTCAATGACTTGCCGCTGCGCGAACCGACCTCACACGGGACTCTGTAAAGATTGCCGACTCCGGCCGGCCGTGGATTCCGCCCCAAACAGGCGAACACCGCCGGCCAGCGGTCCCGCCTTGGCCACAAGTAATTGAAATCCTTTGAAAACCCGGAAGCGCCAGGGAGCGCGGCCCCTGTAAAGAAAGCTGACATACTTTCCGGTGAGGCTGCGCCGGGCACCGAATGAACGCCGCGACACGCCCCTGCCAGCCCTCCTCAGGTGTAAGGCAAGCCGACAGCGCCATGGCGCGCGGCCGCCCGCGCGGCCTCCACCGCCGCGCGCAGCCGGCTGCGGAACCGCTCGGCACCCAGCCCCGCC
>CANHCJ010000069.1 GCA_947458025.1 Rhodospirillales bacterium
AGGCCCGGATTGCGTCCATCGGCATCAGCTCGACCGGAGCTGCGCCACCAATGCCCGCATTGTTCACAAGCACGTCGACGGGTCCCACCTCGCCGACCGCCTTGCGCACAGAGGCATCACAGTTCACGTCAAGCGCGACGGGCACAATGGACAGCCCCTCCGCGACCGCCTTCTGCAGAGCATCGGCGCGGCTGGGATTGCGGACGCCGGCAAATACGCGAAAGCCGCGCTTGGCAAAGAGGCAAGCGGTCGCCAGGCCGATACCGGTGCTGGTCCCGGTGATCAGTGCAGTAGGCATCCTGAGGATACTCCTGTGTGCGGAAGTGACGCCCTGCGGTCACCCCTCGGCACGATCGCCATGTAACCACCTTATCGGAAATGACCGTATCCGCAATATTTCAATTTCGAAAGAATATGTCGGCCGCCGGACATCCCGCGCGGTGAAGTCCTCACCACGGCAGGGGATTGCGTTCATCGCTTTATCCGGATCGCCCAATGCCGGTTCATTGCCTGTCCCATGCGGCTCGTGTGCAGGCGGTGCAGCGCCGGCGCCCGCTTGCCTCCCTCCCGCCGGCGCGCGAAACTGCCCTCATCAAGGGAGCAACCGCCATGGACCTCAGCTTCACCCCCGAGGAACTCGCCTTCCGCGACGAGTGCCGCAAGTTCTTCCGCGAGGAGTTCCCGCAGGCCATCAGCCGCAAGGTGCTCGACGGCCAGCACCTCTCGAAGGATGAGATCGTCACCGCCCACCGCATCCTGAACGCCAAGGGCTGGGCCACCCCGCACTGGCCGGAGGCATGGGGCGGCAAGACCTGGTCGGCCGTGCAGTACTACTTCTACCAGGACGAGATGCAGCAGGCCGGCGTGCCCTCGCCGCTGGCCTTCAACACCTCCATGGTCGGCCCGGTGATCGCCCAGTTCGGCTCCGAGGAGATGAAGAAGCGCTTCCTGCCCGCCACCGCCAACCTCGACATCTGGTGGTGCCAGGGCTTCTCCGAGCCCGGCGCCGGCTCCGACCTCGCCTCGCTGCGCACCAAGGCCGAGAAGCGCGGCAACACCTGGGTGATCAACGGCCAGAAAACCTGGACCACGCTGGCCCAGCACGCCGACTGGATTTTTGTCCTTTGCCGCACGGACGCGACCGCGAAGAAACAGGAGGGCATCTCCTTCATCCTCGCGGATATGAAGACGCCGGGCATCACCCGCCGCCCGATCCAAACCATCGATGGCGGCCACGAGGTGAACGAGATCTTCTTCGACGAGGTCGTGGTGCCGGAGGAGAACCTGGTCGGCGAGATCAACAAGGGCTGGGACTACGCCAAGTTCCTGCTCGGCAACGAGCGCACCGGCATCGCCCGCGTCGGCTTCTCCAAGGCCCGCCTCAAGAAGATCCGCGAGCTGGCCGCGCTGGAGCGCGTGGGCGAGCAGCGCGTGATCGACGACCCGAAGTTCATCGAGAAGCTCACCGCCACCGAGATCCGCCTCAAGGCCCTGGAAATGACCCAGCTGCGCGTGGTCGCCAACGACCGCGGCCGCGGCGGAAGGCCCGATCCCGCCAGCTCCATCCTCAAGCTCGAAGGCTCGGTGATCCAGCAGGCCACCACCGAGCTGCTGATGGATGTGGTGGGCCCCTACGTGATGCCCTTCGCCGAATCCGATGAGGGCAGCGGCCGCAACGAGGTGGGCTGGGGGCCGGAATATGCCGCGCAGTCGGCGCCGGCCTACTTCAACAACCGCAAGGTCTCGATCTACGGCGGCTCCAACGAGATCCAGCGCAACATCATCGCCAAGGCGATCCTTGGGTTCTAAGCAAGGAAGCGGTTCGTTTTTGAAAAAAAAGAACCAAAAAACTTTTGTCCGTTTGCCCGGCAATTTCGTCCGGGCACATGGATGAAGGCAACCAGGCCTCCTTCCTGCTCTCCGTTCAGGACAAACGCACATGGACTTCGACCTCAGCGACGACCAACGCCTTCTGAAAGACAGCGTCGATCGCCTGATCGCCGACCGCTACGCCTTCGAATCCCGCAAGAAGATCATGGCCGAGCCCGGCGGCTGGTCGCGCGACATGTGGGCCCAGTTCGCCGAGCTCGGCCTGCTCGGCCTGCCCTTCCCGGAAGCCCAGGGCGGCTTCGGCGGCGGGCCGGTGGAAACCATGCTGGTGATGGAAGCCATCGGCCGCGGCCTGGTGCTGGAGCCCTTCCTGCCCACCGTCATCCTCGGCGGCGGGCTGATCCAGGCGGCGGGCTCGCCCGAGCAGCAGAAGACGCTGCTGCCGCAGATCGCCCAGGGCAAGAAGACCTACGCCTTCGCCCAGGTGGAACGCAGCAGCCGCTACAACCTGGCCGACGTGCAGACCACCGCGAAGAAGGATGGCGACAGCTGGATCATCAACGGCGAGAAGTCCGTGGTGATCGCCGGCGACACCGCCGACACGCTGATCGTCACCGCCCGCACGGCGGGCGGCAGGTTCGATCGCCAGGGCATCGGCCTGTTCCTGGTGAATGCCAAGGCCCAGGGCGTGACGATCCAGGGCTACCCCACGCAGGACGGCACCCACGCCGCCGAGATCCGCTTCGACAACGCCCGCGCCGAAGCCACCCTCGGCGACCCCGCCGGCGGCCTGGCGGCGGCCGAGCTGGTGATGGACCAGGCGATCGCCGCCATCTGCGCCGAAGCCGTCGGCCTGATGCACGAGATGCACACCACCACCGTGGATTACATGAAGACGCGCAAGCAGTTCGGCCGCGCCATCAGCGAGTTCCAGGTGCTGCAGCACCGGTCGGTGGACATGTTCGTGGCGCTGGAGCAGGCGCGCAGCATGTCCATGTTCGCCACCTTCGCCGCCAGCGAGACCGATGCCGCCATCCGCAGCCGCAACATCTCGGCCGCCAAGGTGCAGATCAACAACTCCGGCAAGCATATCGGACAGGAATGCGTCCAGCTGCACGGCGGCATCGCCATGACGATGGAATACAAGGCCGGGCACTACTTCAAGCGGATGACCATGCTGGAGCAGCTGTTCGGCGATACCAACACGCACCAGGCCAAGGTGGCCAAGGGTGGTAGCCTGTTTTAAGTAAGAGTCTTCTTTTTCTGAAGAAAAAGAAGCAAAAAGACTTTCCCCGTTTGATGCGGAGAGGCCCGGTCTCTCCCCATCAAACGGACAAAAGTTTTTTGGTTCTTTTTTTCAAAAAAGAACATTCTTTCTTGCTGACCGGAGGATCCCAGGAATGACCGGCCAACTCACCGGCGCCGAATGGCTGGCCCGCGCCATCGCCTCCACCGGCACGGAGCATGTGTTCTTCATCGACAGCGTGATCCGCCGCACCCTGATCCAGCTGGAGCAGGTGGGCGTGAAGCGCGAGCTGGCCCACACCGAATCCGGCGTGGCCTACATGGCCGACGGCTATGCCCGCATCTCCGGCAAGGCCGCGTTCTGCTTCGCGCAGTCGGTGGGCGCGGCCAACCTCGCCGCCGCGTTGCAGGATGCGTATCTCGCCCGCGTGCCCGTGGTGGCCATCACCGGCCGCAAGGTGCCCGGCATGCATCACGCCAACGCCTACCAGGAAGTGGACCACCACGCCCTGTTCGCCCCGGTCACGAAGATGACCGCCGATGTCGCCACCGCCGCCGACCTGCCGCGCCTGCTGCGCCAGGCGGTCCGCACCGCCACCGCCGGCACTCCGCGGCCGACGCATCTGGACCTCTTCGGCCTCTCCGGCGAGGTGGTGGAACTGGGCCAGGTCGCCGAGGCCCCGGTGATCGACCCCGCCCTGCTGCGCTCCCCCGCGCATCGCCCGGTGGCCGCGGCGGACGATATCGAGCGCGCCGCGAAGGCCCTGCTCGCTGCCCGGCGCCCGGTGATCGTTGCCGGGGACGGCGCGGCCCTGTCCGGCTGCGGCGCGGAACTGCTGAAGGTCGCCGAGGCCCTGGCCGCCCCGGTTGCCACCGCGCTCGGCGCCCGCGGCATCATCCCGACGCGCCATCGCCTGGCCGTCGGCGTGGTCGGCAACTACGCCGCCCCGCCGGCCAACAAGGTCGTCCATGGCGCCGACCTCGTGCTCTATGTCGGCTGCGACACCGGGGACCAGGTGACCCACACCTGGCGCATCCCCGCGCCGGACACGCCGACGATCCAGATCGACATCGACGCCACGGAGCTGGGCCGCAACTTCGCCAACAGCCTCGGCCTGAACGGCGACCCCAAGGCCACGCTGGCCGCCCTGGCCGCCGCCCTCGGCAAGCCCGTGCGCGACACCGCCTGGGCCGACCAGGCCGCCGCCCTGATGGCCGAATGGCGGGCCGCCATGGCGCCGCATTTCGCCAGCACTGCCAGCGCGATCCGGCCGGACCGCCTCTGCGCCGAGATCGAGCGCGCCCTGCCGGCGGATGGCATCCTGGTGGCCGACACCGGCTATTCCGGCATCTGGACCGGCACCTGCATCGAGTTCAACGGCGCCGGCCAGACCTACCTGCGCGCCGCCGGCTCGCTCGGCTGGTCCTATGCCGCGGCGCTGGGTGCGAAGCTCGCCGCGCCGCATCGCAAGGTGGTGACCTTCTCCGGCGATGGCGCCTTCTACTACCACCTGGCGGAGCTGGAGACGGCCCGCCGCCGCGGCATCGCCACCGTGACGGTGATCAACAACAACTCCGGCTTCGGCCAGGGCTGGCCCAACCTGGTGCGCCAGCAGGGCAACCTGCCCGGCAACCCCGCCGAGATGCTGCGCTTCGGGCCGACCGACTTCGCCAAGGTCGCCGAAAGCTTCGGCGTCGCCGGCATCCGCGTGACCGAGCCATCCCAGATCGCCCCCGCCCTCCAGCGCGCCCTGGCGATGGAGGAACCCGTGGTGGTGGATGTCGTCACCGATATCGACGTGCGTGCTCCTGAACCTTGGCTGCCGTAAGGATCAACCCGATGACCAACCTCTCCGCCGCCAACAAGCTCCGCTACGACCTCACCGGGAAGGCCGCCCTGGTCACCGGCGCCGCCTCCGGCATCGGGCTGGCCACCGCCACCATGCTGGCCCGCAACGGCTGCGCGGTGGCCATCAACCACCTGGCCGACGACCCCCGCGGGGCGGAGGCCGTGGCCAACCTGCGGCAGGAGGGGCTGAACGTCATCTCCGCCCCCGGCAACGTGGGCGTGGCCGGCGAGTGCGAGCAGATGGTGGAGGATGCCTGCCGCAAGCTCGGCCGGCTGGACCTGCTGGTGAACAATGCCGGCACCCCGGGCGTGAAGGAGGTGGTGCCGCCCGCGCGCATCGACCTGATCACGGATGAGCTGTGGGAGATCCTGCTGCAGGTGAACCTGGTGGGCGTGTTCCGCTGCTCCAAGGCCGCGGCGCCGTGGCTGAAGGAGAGCCAGGGCGCCATCGTCTCCACCGCCTCCATCGCCGGGCTGCACAGCGCCGGCTCCTCCATGGCCTATGGCGCCACCAAGGCGGGCGTGATCTCGCTGACCAAGAACCTCGCCCGCGGCCTGGCGCCGGTGCGCGTGAACGCCATCGCGCCGGGGGCGGTGAACTCCTCCTGGCAGATCGAATGGACGCCGGAGGCGCGCCAGCATTCCATCGAGAAGGCGACTCTGAAGCGGCGCTGCGAGCCGGAGGATTTGGCCGAGGTGATCGTGTTCCTCGGCTTTGGGGCGTCCATGGTCACGGGGCAGACCATCGTGGTGGATGGCGGTCTGACGCTGTAAGGCGAGGGGCTTCGCCCAAGAGTCCGCATGCATGAGCGCTTCGCGGGTGGCCCCGAGAGGTGCCCTGGCGATGTGCGGCGATAGGGCTCGGGCTTGCCGCACCTTCGAACCGTTTTCGCGGTCCGAGAGGGGCGGCTGGACCGTCCTCAGGCTCAAGCCCCGGGCTGCTGCCCGGTCGTGTGTTTGGCCCTGCGGCGCATCACGCCGATCCCGAGCAATGCCGACCCCATGATCGCCATGGTCCCGGGCTCGGGGACACCGATAGAGGGACCGTCTACATTCGCGATACGGACCCCCGAAGTGATGAACATCCCGAACACGTTGTCGTCGTTGGATGGGTTGATCGTATTCAGCCGCAGCCAGGTGTCACCGAATGTGAGGAAGGGTGCCGGATTCACAGTATTTCCGACCGAGAGATTGTAAAGTTCGTCGTCGAAGTCTTCATTAAATTCACAGTTAGGGTCAGGGTTGCCAGGAAGGTCGCCGACGCCCCCGGCTGTAATCAATGCACCGTTCTGGCCAAAACCGTCGTTATTGCCACCGGCACAACTGGCGAGCCTGCGAGCCAACGGATTTGAGCTCGTGGTGATGTCAATCTCGGTGGTTTGGAAGCTAAACGCACGGCTGAAGCTTATGCCAAGCGACATGATGAAATCGCCGCTGGTAAAGGGAGCCGCGAAATTCACAAGAGTGGTGTCGCCGCCCGTCGCGAGTTCACCGTCGAGCACAAGCGCGGAGCGGCCTTGGGTTTCCGCGTTCGAGTAGGCAACGACGAGCACCGCCCCGTCGTTACCGCCGCCGTCGTTTATGGTGAAATTGTATATCCCACCTGTGCCCCCCTCGATCACAGGCTTCACGATGCTCGTGACATCGTAGAGCATGGTAGTCGCGGGGTTGTTATTGGGGGTCAGTTGAATGCCATCGGAAAGCTGGAACGATTGGCCGCCGAACGTCACCGGGAAAACCGGCACGAAGTTCCAGATGCTTGGTGTATACAAGTATGCCCTCAACACCTGAGAGCCGCTAGGCACATTCGCCTGCAGCTGGCCTTGAGAGGCAGTGTCTCCCCATCCGTCAACGCTAAGCGCAGCATCCTGAAAGAGGTTGCGAAGCAGAAGTTCTGCATGGGCTGGCGCGCCCGCAAGCGTCGCCGATGCAACACCGGCCAAAAGAGCCTTACTATACATCTTTACTCTCTCCACAAGCAATACCACTGCGGGCCGAGCGATTTCTTCACCGGCGGTTGGATGTCAGACCAAGCTCCGTTCTCGGGCACGTGCAAATGTGCCTTGCGTAGGCACGGTTCGCAACATGTCATTCATCTTTTTTGGCTGAATTGAGGCGAATGGGAGCCGTGCAAAAAGAGAGCCCTTGCCGGTTTCCAGAGACGCCACGAGCAACTCGCGTCGTTCGTCCGAAAATCGCCGTCGTCGTGCTGTGATCGCGCCCGCTACGCCTCGGGATAGGGCGGCTTGAACAGGTCGGCCGGGGAGAGGGTGAAGATTTCGCAGCCGGTGTCGGTCACGCCCACCATGTGCTCGAACTGGGCCGAGAGGCTGCGGTCTCGCGTCACTGCCGTCCAGCCGTCGTCCAGCACCTTCACGTCCGGGCGGCCGGCGTTCACCATCGGCTCGATGGTGAAGAACATGCCCGGCTCCAGCCGGGGGCCGTCGCCGCGGCGGCCGAAATGCAGCACGTTCGGCGGGGCGTGGAACACCCGGCCGATGCCGTGGCCGCAGAAGTCGCGCACCACGCTGAAGCGCTGGCCTTCCACGTAGCTTTGGATGGCGTGGCCGATATCGCCGAAATGCGCGCCGGGCTTCACTTCGGCCACGCCGCGCATCAGCGCCTCATGCGTCACCTCGATCAGGTTGCGCGCCTTGGTGCTGGGCACGCCGGCGCAGTACATGCGGCTGCTGTCGCCGTACCAGCCGTCCAGGATCACGGTGACGTCGATGTTGACGATGTCGCCCGCCTCCAGCCGCCGGTCGCCCGGGATGCCGTGGCACACCACGTGGTTGATGCTGGTGCAGATGGACTTCGGGTAGCCGCGGTAGTTCAGCGGCGCGGGCGTGGCGCCGTTGGCCAGGATGTGGTCGTGGCAGATGCGGTCCAGCTCCTCGGTGGTCACGCCGGGGGCCACATGTGCGGTGATCATGTCCAGCGTTTCGGCCGCCAGGCGCCCGGCCGCGCGCATGCCTGCGAAATCCTGCGGCGCGTGCAGCGTGATCCGTCGTGCGTCGTGCCTGCCGTCCATCGGGGTCTCCCGGCCTGTCGCCCTCGGCGCCGCCATGCCGTGGCCGCGCCCTTTAGCCAAGATGCGCAAGCCACCCCCGCCCCGCAAGGGCATCCTGCGGCGGGGAGGGTTGCCGGTATCAGCGGCTGGCGATCTGCCCCGCCTCCGGTCGGATCGGCACGCAGGGGATCTTGCGGCGGGAGAGCGCGCTGCACGCCTCCTGCACCTCGGCCTGGGTGAGGCCGGTCACCTGCGCGCGGAAGGATTGCCGGCGCTGCACCGTGACCGTTTCCACCCGCGCCTCGCCGGAATCGGCGATCCGCCGTGCCGCCACGGCGGCCTGGCGCGCGGCCTTCTCGGTGCCGAACGCCCCCACCTGCACCGCCCAGCGCGCGGAGGGCCGCGGCCGCTGCACCACCACCGGCGCCGAGGCCGGCGCGGCCACGGCGGCGGAGACCAGCATCGGCATGCGCCCGGCCACGCGCGGGGCCACCGGCACGTCCATCTTCTCGAAGCCCTGGTCCAGCAGCGCCACCATGTGCAGGTCGCGCTCCCAGCCGCGGGCCGCGCCCATCACCACCCCGATCAGCCGCACGTTGCCGCGCACCGCGGAGCTGACCAGGTTGAAGCCGGAGGCGTCGATGTAGCCGGTCTTGATCCCGTCGGCGCCCGGATAGGTCTCCAGCAGCTGGTTGTGGTTGCGGAACACGTGGCCGCGGAAGCGGAAGCTGGTGGTGGAGAAATAGCGGTATTCATTGGGGAAATCCGCCAGCAGCCGGCGCGCCAGCGTGGTCATGTCGCGCGCTGTCGTCACCTGGTCGATGTCCGGCAGGCCGGAGGCGTTGCGGAACACGGTCTGGCGCATGCCGAGCGCGCGCGCGCGCAGCGTCATCACCCGGGCGAAGCGGTCCTCGGTGCCGCCGAGCAGCTCGCCCAGCGCGGCGGCGGCATCGTTGGCCGAGCGCGTCACCAGGCCCAGGATCGCCTCCTCCACCGTGAGCCGCCCGCCCGGGGGCACGCCCAGCTTGGTCGGCGACATGGAGGCGGCGTAGGCCGACATCGGCACACTCTGGTGCAGCGAGATGCGGCGGTCGCGCAGCGCCTCGAAGGTCATGTAGAGGGTCATGACCTTGGTGAGGCTGGCGGGATGGCGCAGCTCGTCGGGGTTCACTGCCGAGAGCACCCGCCCGGTGCGGGCATCGAGGATCAGCGAGGCGTAGCGGTCGGAGCCGATCTGCGCCTGCGCCGGGGAGGCGGGCAGGGCGGTTGCCGCGGCCAGGGACAGTCCGGCGAGGAGCACTCCGCACACCATCCGCGCCATGCGGCGCAGTCGATACAGGCGATCGGCCATTGCAGAGCGGGCTCCCAGCGAATCCTCTGTTTCTAGCGGCGGCGTCGTGCGCCTGTCCAGCCCAAACGTGCTTCCGAAACGCATGAATCTGAACACCTTGCCGCCCGAAGTTATTAAATTCGGCGCTCCATGCGCCGCAAACAGGCCCGGCGCGGCCCTATGCTGCGCTGCACAAATACCCGGATTGTGCACCGCACAAAATTCTTGACCCCCCGGAACCGCGCTGCCATAAGCCCGCTCGTGCTGCACCGCAGCAAGGCGTTTCGCGGCCCGCGCGCCCCCGGCGCCAGGCCACACCAGGAGAGACAGGGACCATGGCCAGGAAGATCGCCGCCCCCGCCGCTGCCCCCGCGATTGTGCAGGCCCCCGCGCCCGCCGCCGCGGACCAGGCCGCGCCGGCCGGCCCCTTCGACCGACCCGTGGCCGCCCTCAGGAACAGCGCTGCCGGCGCGATGGCCGGTTACGACAACACCCAGGAAAAGGTGAACGCAAGCATGGAACAGGCACGCAAGTCCGCGGAAGAGATCGTCTCCTTCAGCCAGGGCAATTTCGAGGCGATGATGAAGGCCGGCCAGATCTGGGCCGCCGGCATGCAGGATCTGCAGAAGACCTTCGCCGCCACCGCCCAGGCCCAGGTTGAGGCCGCGATGGGCACGATGAAGGCGCTCTCCGGCGTGAAGTCGCTGAAGGAGGCGATGGACCTGCAGGCGAGCCTCGCCCGCGCCTCGCTCGAGACCGCGGTCAGCGAGAGCGGCAAGCTCACCGATGCCTCGATGAAGCTGGCCGAGCAGACCATGGCCCCGATCACCGCGCGCGTGACGCTGGCGGTGGAGAAGTTCGCCCGCGTCGGCTGAACCTGCGGGTTCACCAGCGGACGACCCGAGCCCCGCGGCGCCTCCTCCCCCCCCTGGCGCCGCAGGGGCCACGCGACGAGGCTCGGACGTTCCTCCCCGTCCGGGCCTCGTTTGCGTTCGCGCCCCGGCATGGCCGGCCGGGCGCCCGTTCCCCATCGCCGGGGTTTGCGATATGCTAAGGCCTCGGGCGCAGAATGCCCGGCGGGCCAGGCCCGCAGGGGATGCCACACGGGGCAGCCCCGCACCAATTCTAGGGTGGCGCAGGATGAGTGACGGCGGCGACAAGCGCGGCAGCGACAACGACGACGGCCGCAAGGGCACCGGCGACGCGCCGAACACCGGCGTGGTGGTGAAGGCGCGGCCGAAAACCCGCAAGCCCGCCATGTACAAGGTGCTGATGCTCAACGACGACTACACGCCGATGGAGTTCGTCGTGCACGTGCTGGAGCGGTTCTTCCAGAAGACCCGCGAGGAAGCCACCCGCATCATGCTGCACGTCCACCGCCGCGGCGTTGGCGTCTGCGGCGTCTTCACCTACGAGGTGGCCGAGACCAAGGTGACCCAGGTGATGGACCTCGCGCGCCAGAACCAGCACCCGCTGCAGTGCACGATCGAGAAGGATTGATCGGAACACCGCCGCTTGGGCACACCCCACCCCCGCCGGAATTCCGCCGCACCCGGGCAGGCCGAGAGGTTTCAACCCGCGCCCGCCCGCGGGCTGCCGGCCGCGCCCCGCATGGCTCGTGCCCGTTTGCATTTCGCCACCGCGGCGCCATTTCCCTCCTGTGCCCGCCCCGCCCGCCGGGGCCCGTTCGCGCCCGCACAAGAAAACGCTGGTGCGACCCGCCCGCCTTCGCGAATGATGGCGCGGGAACCATTCCCAAGGCCCGCCGGTCGCCGGGCCGCTCCCACCGCGACGACGTGCCATTCCCCCGGCCGGCTCGATCCCGCGCCGCGATTTCCCTGAGGAGCGTTGACATCCATGCTCTCCCGCAATCTTGAACAGACGCTCCACCGCGCCCTGGGCCTGGCCTCCGAGCGCAAGCACGAATACGCCACGCTGGAGCACCTCCTGCTTGGCCTCACCGATGATTCGGATGCCGCCACCGTGCTGCGCGCCTGCGGCGTCGACCTCGACAAGCTGCGGGCGGAGCTCACCGAGTTCCTCGACAAGGACCTCGCCGGGCTGGCCACCGATCGCCCCGGCGAGCCCAAGCCCACCGCGGGCTTCCAGCGCGTGGTGCAGCGCGCGGCCATCCATGTGCAATCCTCCGGGCGCGAGGAAGTGACCGGCGCCAACGTGCTGGTGGCCCTGTTCAGCGAACGCGAAAGCCACGCCGTTTACTTCCTGCAGACGCAGGACATGACCCGTCTCGACGCCGTCAACTTCATCAGCCACGGCATCGCCAAGGCGCCCGGCCGCTCGGCCCCGCGCCCGGTGCAGGGCTCCGGCAACCAGGAGGGGAGCGGCGAGGTGGAACGCGAGGAGAAGCCGAGGGGCAAGGGCCAGGACGCGCTGGGCAACTACTGCGTCAACCTCAACAAGAAGGCGCAGTCCGGCAAGATCGACCCGCTCATCGGCCGCGAGCAGGAGATCGAGCGCACCATCCAGATCCTGTGCCGCCGCACCAAGAACAACCCGCTGTATGTGGGCGACCCCGGCGTGGGCAAGACCGCCATCGCCGAGGGCCTGGCCAAGCGCATCATCGAGGGCGAGGTGCCCGAGGTGCTGGCCAAGGCCACCATCTTCTCGCTCGACATGGGCGCGCTGCTGGCCGGCACCCGCTATCGCGGCGATTTCGAGGAGCGGCTGAAGGCCGTGATCACCGAGCTGGAGGCGCACCCCAACGCCATCCTGTTCATCGATGAGATCCACACCGTGATCGGCGCCGGCGCCACCTCGGGCGGGGCCATGGACGCCTCCAACCTGCTGAAGCCCGCGCTCGCCCAGGGCACGCTGCGCTGCATCGGCAGCACCACCTACAAGGAATTCCGCAACCACTTCGAGAAGGACCGCGCCCTGGTGCGGCGCTTCCAGAAGATCGACGTGAACGAGCCGTCGGTTGAGGATGCGATCAAGATCCTGCGCGGCCTCAAGACCAACTACGAGAAGCACCACAAGGTCCGCTACTCGGAGGAGGCCATCAAGGCCGCCGTGGAGCTTTCGGCCAAGTACATCCACGACCGCAAGCTGCCGGACAAGGCGATCGACGTGATCGACGAGGTCGGCGCCTCGCGCATGCTCCTGCCGGAATCCAAGCGCCGCAAGAACGTGACGCTGAAGGACGTGGAGGAGATCGTCGCCAAGATCGCGCGCATCCCGCCCAAGTCCGTTTCCACCGACGACAAGGAGACGCTGCGCAACCTGGAGCGCGACCTCAAGTCCATGGTGTTCGGCCAGGACAAGGCGATCGAGGCGCTCGCGGCTGCCATCAAGCTGGCCCGCGCCGGGCTGCGCGAGGTGGAGAAGCCGATCGGCAACTACCTGTTCTCCGGCCCCACCGGCGTCGGCAAGACGGAGGTCGCCCGCCAGCTCGCCAGCACGCTGGGCATCGAGCTGGTCCGCTTCGACATGTCGGAATACATGGAGCGCCACAGCGTTTCCCGCCTGATTGGCGCGCCGCCGGGCTATGTCGGCTTCGACCAGGGCGGCATGCTGACGGATGCGATCGACCAGCACCCGCACTGCGTGCTGCTGCTCGACGAGATCGAGAAGGCGCACCAGGATCTCTACAACATCCTGCTGCAGGTGATGGACCACGGGAAACTCACCGACCACAACGGCAAGACGGTGGATTTCCGCAACGTCATCCTGATCATGACCACCAACGCCGGCGCGTCGGACCTGGCCAAGGAGACCATCGGCTTCGCCCGCGAGGAAGGCCGCAAGGGCGAGGACCAGGATGCCATCAAGCGCCTGTTCACGCCGGAGTTCCGCAACCGCCTGGATGCCGTGGTGGCCTTCGCCGCCCTCACGCAGGAGATCGTCGGGCGCGTGGTGGAGAAGTTCGTCATGCAGCTGGAAGCCCAGCTGGCCGACCGCAACGTGACCATCGAGCTGTCGAGCGCGGCCAAGGAATGGCTGGCCGAACGCGGCTACGACCGCCTCTACGGCGCCCGCCCGCTGGCGCGCGTGATCCAGGAATACATCAAGAAGCCGCTGGCCGAGGAACTGCTGTTCGGCAAGCTGGTGAAGGGCGGCGCCGTGAAGGTGACCCTGAAGGACAAGGCCCTGGCCTTCGAGATCATCGAGGCCGCCCCCCCGGCCCTGCCCAAGCCGGAAGGCGACAGCGACGAGGGCGGCACGGAGAAGGAACCCGAAGTGGCCGGCTGAACCCGGCCGCCCTGCCACGAACCGCGCCGCCGGCCATGCCGGCGGCGTTTTTCGTTCCTGCCGATCGTTGTGCGCCGCAGCCGCGTGGGATGGGTGCCCCGTTCGCGGGAAGGTCAGACGATCCCGTCTGATGGGTGTTGCTTTAGCTCTCCGGCGGGGCCACGCCGGGAGCCGGGCGTCCATCAGGCCGGCCTTCGCGCGCGCGCCTGGTGCCATTGGCGAGCGGCTCCAGCGCCACTTCGGCCCGCTCCACGATCAGGTCCGCCGGCAGCGCGATCACGATGCGCAGCCCCTTGGCGTCGTAGGTGACCTCGAGCTTGCCCCTCAGGTCATGGCGCAACTGCCGCTCGATGAGCTCGGTGCCGAAGCCGCGCCGCTCCGGCATGTCGGTCACGGCGGGCCCGCCTGTCTCCACCCAGCGCAGCATGAGATACGGCGCGCCGTCGATGTCCTCCTTCGCCCATGCCACCGACACCCGGCCGCCATCCGCGGACAGGGCGCCATGCTTGGTGGCGTTGGTCGCCATCTCGTGCAGGACCATGCCCAGCGAGATGGCCGCGCTGGGCTTCACCATCACGGGCGGCCCCTGGGTCACAAG
>CANHCJ010000070.1 GCA_947458025.1 Rhodospirillales bacterium
GCCCCGCCGCCGCGCAGCAGCGGCAGCAGCACGGCGCCCAGCACGCCCAGGGCGAGCAGCATGGCGGCGATGGCGAAGGCAATCACTTCGGCTCCTCGCGCATCAGCGCATCAAGCCGCGCCTGTTCCTCGGCCGAAAGCGGCACGGCCGGGGCGGGGCGGCGGCGGCGCAGGGCGGCAAAGGCCACGCCGCCGCCGAGCAGCAGCAGCGCGAAGGGCCCGAACCACAGCACGTAGGTGTCGGCGCGCACCGGCGGGCGCAGCAGCACGAAATCGCCGTAGCGCGCCACCAGGAAGGCGCGCGCCTGCGTGTCGCTGTCCCCGGCCGCCAGCCGCTCGCGCAGCAGCACGCGGATGTCGCGCGCCAGCGGGGCGTTGCTGTCGTCGATCGATTCGTTCTGGCACACGATGCAGCGCAGCTCGCGCGAAAGCGCCCGGGCACGCGCCTCCAGCGCCGGGTCGGCCAGCCGCTCATCCGGCTGCACCGCCAGCGCCGGGCCGGCGAGCAAAAGCAGGACAAGCAGCAGCCTCACGACCGCTCCAGCGCGCGCAGCAGCGGCAGCAGCTCGCGGTCGAGCATGGCGGGGGTCACGGGGCCGACGATTCGCCGGCGGATATGGCCGGCCTTGTCGATCACGTAGGTCTCCGGCACGCCGTAGAGGCCGAAATCGATGCCGGTGCGCCCGTCGCGATCGATGCCGGTGGCGAGGTAGGGGTCGCCCAGCTCGGCCAGGAAGCGGCGCGAGTCCTCCGGCCGGTCCTTGTAGGCGATGCCGATCACGCGGACCTTCTCCTGCCGCGCCAGGCGCAGCAGCAGCGGATGCTCCACCCGGCAGGGCGCGCACCAGGAGGCGAAGAAGTTCACCACCACCACCTGGCCGCGCAGCGCTTCGGACGAAAGGCGCCGCCCCTCGGCCAGGCTCGGCAGGTCGAATTCCGGCGCCGGCTTGTCGATCAGCGCCGAGGGCAGCTCGCGCGGGTCGCGGCCGGAGAGCAGGGCGGCGGCGAACCAGCCGGCCAGGCCCAGGAACAGGGCGAGCGGCACGAGGGGAAGCAGGCGGCGCATGGCGCTACTCGGCGGCGGCCGGCTGGGCCCCGGCCGGGCCGGCCGGCTTGCGGGCCGCCACGCCCACGCGCCAGCGCCGGTCGGTCAGGCTCACCACGCCGCCCAGCGCCATCACCAGCGCCCCGAGCCAGATCCAGGAGACGATCGGCTTGTGCCAGGCGCGGATCACCCAGCCCGCCTCCGCATCGCCCTCGCCCAGGGCCAGGTAGAGATCGGCCGAAAGCCCGGTGCGGATCGCGGTCACCGCCGTGGTCTGGCGCTGCACGGTGAACAGGCGGCGCTGCGGGCGCATGGTGTCGATCACCGCCCCGCCGCGCAGCACCTCCACCACCGCCTCGTCGGCGATGTAGTTCGGGCCCGGCACGCGCCGCACCTCGCGCAGGATCAGCGTGTAGCCGGCGATCTCGATGCGGTCGCCCGCCCGCAGCGCCTCGATCCGCTCCTGCTCGAAGGCGGAGGCGGAAATGCCGGCCACCATCACGCCGATGCCGAAATGCGCCAGCGACATGCCATAGGCGGCGCGCGGCAGGCCGGCGGCGCGGCGCCAGGAATCGCGCAGCGGCACGCGGAACAGCCGCACCCGCTCGCCCCATTCCGCCAGCACCCCGGCCGCGATCCAGGCCGCCAGCCCCAGGCCGAGGATCGCCAGCACGGCGCGGAAGCCGGAAAGCCACAGCCCCACCAGCACCACCAGCACCGCCAGCCCGAAGGCCACCCACAGGCGCTGCAGCGCGGCCACCATGTCGCCGCGCTTCCAGGCCAGCAGCGGGCCGATCGCCATGGCGATCAGCAGCGGCGTCATCAGCGGCAGGAAGGTGCGGTTGTAGAAGGGCGGGCCCACCGAGATCTTCAGCCCGAACGCGTCCATGAACAGCGGATACAGCGTGCCCAGCAGCACCGTGCCGGTGGCGGTGGCCAGCAGCAGGTTGTTCAGCACCAGCGCCCCCTCGCGCGAGATCGGCGCGAACAGCCCGCCCCCCTGCATCGCCGGCGCCCGCAGCGCATACAGCGTGAGCGACCCGCCGATCGCCAGCACCAGCAGCCCCAGGATGAACACCCCGCGGGCCGGGTCCACCGCGAAGGCATGCACGGAGCTCAGCACGCCGGAACGCACCAGGAAGGTGCCCACCAGGGCCAGGCCGAAGGTGAGCAGGGCGAGCAGGATGGTCCAGCTCTTCATCGTGTCGCGCCGCTCCACCACGATGGCCGAATGGATCAGCGCGGTGCCGGACAGCCACGGCAGCAGCGAGGCGTTCTCCACCGGGTCCCAGAACCACCAGCCGCCCCAGCCCAGCGTGTAGTACGCCCACCAGGACCCCAGCGCGATCCCCACCGTCAGCGCACACCAGGAAACCAGCGCCCAGGGCCGCACCCAGCGCGCCCAGGCCGCATCCACCCGCCCCTCGATCAGCGCCGCCACGGCAAAGGCGAACGCCACCGAGGAGCCGACATAGCCGAGGTAGAGGAACGGCGGATGGAACGCCAAGCCGGGATCCTGCAGCACCGGGTTCAGCCCGTGCCCGTCCGCCGGCGCCGGGATCACGCGGGTGAAGGGGTTGGAGGTGGCCAGGATGAACAGCAGGAACCCGGCCGCCACCATGCCCTGCACCGCCAGCACCCGGGCGCGCAGCTCACGCGGCAGGTTGTCGCCGAACACCGCCACCGCCGCGCCGCACAGCGACAGGATCAGGATCCACAGCAGCATGGACCCCTCGTGGTTCCCCCACACGCCGCTGATCTTGTAGAGCATCGGCTTGGCCGAATGGCTGTTCTCCAGCACGTTGCTCACGCTGAAGTCGCTGGTCACATAGGCATGGGTCAGCGCGGCGAAGGACACCGCCACCATGGCGAACTGCCCGATCGCCGCCGTGCGCCCCACCGACATCCAGCCCGAAAGCCGGCGCGCGGCCCCCACCAGCGGCACGACCGACTGGATCAGCGCCAGGAACAGCGCCAGCGCCAAGGCGAAATGACCAAGTTCGATGAACATCCCTGCACCCGCGGCCGCACGACGATCTACCCGAACGTGGTGCCGAGGGGAAGGAAGGCCAGCGCCCCGGCCGCCGGAATGGCCCCTCCCCGCCGGCGCCGGAAGACGGTAAAGGGGGCGGGGGGCACACGGCCCCGGCCCTTCTGTCTCGGGAGCCCACGCGCATGAGCCTGCTCACGGTCACCCGCCAGGGCACCACGCTGGTGCTGGAGATGAACGAGCCCACGCGCCGCAACGCGCTCAGCATGGCCATGCGGGCCGGCTTCATCGAGGCGCTGGAGCAGGCCGAGAAAGACCGCACGGTCCGCGCCGTGGTCATCACCGGCGCCGGCGGCCAGTTCTGCTCCGGTGGCGACATCAGCGGCATGGACAGCTCCGATTTCGCCGCCGGCCGCGAGCGCTTCCGCATCACCCATGCGATGGTCAAGGCCATCATCGAATCCGGCAAGCCCTTCGTCGCCGCCGTGGAAGGCTGGGCCGCCGGCGCCGGGGTGGGCCTGGCGATCGCGTGCGACTGCGTGGTGGCGGCCGAGGGCGCGAAATTCCTCACCCCCTTCGTGCGCGTCGGCCTCGCCCCCGATTTCGCCCTCATGCACACCCTGCCGCGCCGCATCGGCGAGGGCCGCGCCCGCAACATGTTCTTCTCCGCCGAGCCGGTGGACGCCGCCGAGGCCCTGCGCATCGGCCTCGTGGACCACGTCGTGCCCAACGGCACCGCCCTGGAAAAGGCCCTGGAACGCGCGGCGAAGTTCGCCGAGGGCGCCCCCGAGGCGATCGCCATGACCCGCTCCATCCTCGCCCGCGGCCTGGCCGACGCCCTGGAATGGGAACGCACCGCCCAGGCCGCCCTGTTCACCACCGCCGACCACGCCGAGGGCAAGGCCGCCTTCGCGCAGAAGCGCAAGCCCGCCTTCAAGGGAGCCTGAGCCATGCAAGACCTCAACCAGCTGACGGACGACGAATTCCGCCAGCACGTCCGCGCCTGGATCGAGGCCAACTACCCGCCGGAACTGCGCAACCCGCCCAAGCGCCTGCACTGGTCGGAAAACCAGGTGTGGTACTACAAGCTCGCCGAGAAGGGCTGGCTCTGCCCCGCCTGGCCACAGGAGCACGGCGGCATGGGCCTCAGTGCCGGCAAGCAGATCATCATGGTCGAGGAATACGAGCGCCACGGCGTGGCCCGCACCAACGACCACGGCATCCTCATGGTCGGCCCGCTGCTCATCGCCCACGGCACCCAGGACCAGCGCGACTTCTTCCTGCCCCGCATCCTCTCCGGCGAGCACATCTGGTGCCAGGGATACAGCGAGCCCAATGCCGGCTCCGACCTCGCCAGCCTGCGCACGGAGGCGGTGGCCGATGGCGACGACTGGATCATCAACGGCTCCAAGATCTGGACCACGCTGGCCAACGACGCCAACTGGATCTTCCTCCTCGTCCGCACCGACAAGAACGCCAAGAAGCAGGAAGGCATCACCTTCCTCCTGGTGCCGATGGACACGCCCGGCATCACCGTGCGCCCGATCTGGACCATCGACCTGCACGACGAGTTCTGCGAGGTCTTCTTCGACAGCGTCCGCGTGCCGCGCAAATGGACCGTGGGCCAGGTGAACCAGGGCTGGACCATGGCCAAGGCCCTGCTGGGCCATGAGCGCATCTACCTCGGCTCGGCCAAGCTCTCGCAATACGCGCTGGACCGCCTCAAGACCCTGGCCGACCGCATGGGCGTGGCCGACGACCCCGATTTCATCGACCGCTACACCCGCCTCAAGCTGGAGATCGCCGACCTCAAGTCGCTCCACGCCACCTACGTGGACATCGTCCGCCGCGGCGAGGAACTCGGCCCCGACGTCTCCATGCTCAAGGTCATCCAGACCGAGCTGTTCCAGAAGATCACCGACACCATGATGGAAGTGGCCGGCGAGAATGCCGCCCTGCTGGAACCCATGGAAGGCAACCGCGAGCTGAACCCCTCGGGGCTGTTCCTGCAGGCGCGGCCGTCCACCATTTATGGCGGCAGCAACGAGATCCAGCGCAACATCCTGGCCAAGAACGTGCTGCGGCTCCCAGGCTAGGCAAGGCTAGGGGCGCCGCCGCCCCTCACGTTGACGTGCTGCCCGCCAGGGACCGCACGGCGCCCGCCGCGGCAGCGCACTCAGGCACCACCCTGGCAAGGGCCGCCGTGGCATCGGTCATGCCAATGGCGACACTGATGGCCGTGCTCACCCCCCACCAGAGGTCTCCTGCCGCCTTGTCGGCGATGGCACCGGGCGCGGCCGCCGCACAGGCCCTGACCTGCTCGACCACCGCCTGCGGTGCGCGCGCGGCGCCCATCCGTTCGTTGAACTCGGCCATGACGGGATCGATGACGAACATCGTCAGCAGCCATAGCGCGGCATCGCGGATCATGGTGGTGGTCCTACCCAATGGTCCACTGCCAACGGACGCTTCAGTCCGTCGGCCGAACCAACAGAGGAAATCAGCCTAGTTCAGTGCACCAGCGGGGCACGTCACGCCCGGGCACGGCGGTCGCGCAGCCGGCGCAGGATCAGCACGGCCATGCCAACCACATACAGCACCGACGCCACCGCCGTTGCCGATCGCGCGAAAACGGCCGCGGCGTTGCGCACCCCGTCTCCACCCGCCAGTGCGGCGGGAAGCATCGGCAGGGCCGACAGGGTCCCCATCAGCGCGACCGCCGACAACCCCAGAACCACCCCGCCAACGACGCGCTCGCCCCACCCACCGAACCGGCCGCCCGCCGCGGCAAGCAACACCAGCACCCCCAACATGGCCGGTATCAGCGCGGTCCAATGCGCGACTTCGCCGAGCGCCACCGTCGCGACGCCTATCGCCAGCAAGGCCGCACCGTAGCTGAAGGCCAGCACAACGGTGCCGAAGGGCAGGCCCGCGCTGCCGGCCAGGGGAGAAGGGCGCTCAGGTGCCATGGCGATCAGGTGCTCCAGCTACGACCGCACCATGATCTTGTCGCTCTCGCCGCGATCCAGCCGGATGCCCCGGCATCTCGGGCAATGGTCCATCGCAATGCCCTGGCGGTCCGGCATCACCAGATCAACGACGCATAGCGGGCACTTCATCGCGGCCACTCCAGCCCAGCATCATCCGACATCGCGGCCAGTCCGCCAGAGGGGCCCGGATTGCTGCCTGTCAGGTGGCCCCCCGGGGCAACCGATCAAGCGCCCGCCGTGGGGCTTGCCGATTTGTCATCCACGACCCCCAGCGTCACCGGGCCGCGAACCATCCCCTGCTGGAATGCCCTGCCCGCGGCCGCCTCACGTCGGACGAAATCCACCACCACGCCGAACACCACGGCGCCGCTGTCCCGGGCCTTCATCAGCGCGAGATACAGCGCCTCGCCGGGCTCGCCGGGCGCCGGCGCGGGAAAGGGGATGATGGTCGCCATGGCCTGCAGCTCTCCACCCGGGCCCTTCCAATCATCAGGCCCGCGGCGAGGTTCCGGTTAACACATTCCGGCCATCCCGCCGGCAAAGCCAGTTCTCGCGCCAGCCATAACAGCCGCGCACCGCTCAACACGCAGAATTCATGCCCCCACCACCGGCGCATACTGGGAGACGAACACGCACCCGTCCCGCTCCAACGGCGCGTGCTGCGCATGCCGGCGATAGAACGGCTCGTCCCGCCCGGCGGTGAAATGCGTCACCAGGCTCTGCCGCGTCTGCCCCTGGCGCGTGATCCGGCTGCCGCCATGCGCCAGGTCCGCGTGCCACACCAGCACGTCCCCGGCCTTCCCGTGGAAACGGCCCTTCACATGGCCATAGGCCTGCGCATCCGCATGCAGGCTGTCCACGAACGCCTGGTGCTCGCGGTCATGCCCCTCCACCCACTTGGAAACCCCGCCGAAGGCGAAATCCGGCGCCCGGTGGCTGCCCACGTAGTATTCCAGCTCCCCCGCCCCCTCCTGCACGTCCTCCAGCGCCAGCCACGTGGCCGCCAGCGACAGCGGGTTGGTGTCGATCTTCACGTAGGCGGTGTCCTTGTGCATCGACTGCTGCGATCCGTTCCAGAAGCACAGCTGCTGGAACGCCTTGGGCGTGTCCTCGAACACCGCCGACAGGAACCGCATGCAGGCCGGCGAGGCCGTCACCGCCTGCGCCAGGCGCGAGACGGTGTAGAGATCCAGCAGCTTGGTCGCCCCGGCGCGATGGCGGATGTCGGGCGCGACATACTTCATCCGTCCGTCCGGCTCGAACGTCTCCACCAGCAGCCCCGCCGGCGGGTCGGCCCAGATCCGCTCCAGCTCCTCGCGCAACGCCGCCACCTCGGCCAGCGGCACCGCGCCGGGGATCACCAGGTAGCCGTCGCGCACGAAGCGGCACAGCGCCATCGCGGTCGCATCGTCGATCTCGCCGCGCCGGTGCTTCAGCCCCAACCGGTCCATGAAGTCCGACCGGTCGATCCACAGCCCGCCGAACCGGCTTGTCGTCGTCGTCTCGCGCGCGGCCGCCGGCGCGGCGGGCTGCGGGGCCGCGGCCGTCGGCACCGTCATCTCCACCCCGCTCCCGGCCACCACCACCCGCAGCCCCGCCAGCGCCGCCACCGGCAGGAAGGGCGGCAGCGTCAGGCTGAAGGCCACATGCCCGTCCCCGATCCCCGCCGCCACCAGGTCCGCGCGCGGCTGGTCCGCCACGCACCGCCCCAGCAGCGCCTCGCCGAGATACACCTCCACCGTCTGCCGCACCGCCGGCGCATCCTCGTCGATCACCCAGCCCGAGACGCCGCTGGGCTCGCACCGATCCACATTCCCCCGGATCCGCATCCCGTCCCCTCCACCGTGCCCATGATCGTAGGCAGCGCCGCGAAATCCGGTCAACGCAACGAAAAAGGGGCCCGAAGGCCCCTTCCCGTCCGTCCCGTGAAGGCGCGGCTCAGTTCTTGGTCTTGTCGACCAGCTTGTTCTTGGCGATCCACGGCATCATCGCGCGCAGCTTCTCGCCCACCTGCTCGATCGGGTGCTCGGAGGCGATCCGGCGCATCGCCTTGAAGTTCGCCTGGTTCACCTTGTTCTCCAGCATCCAGTCGCGCGCGAACCGCCCGCTCTGGATATCGGCCAGCACCCGCTTCATCTCCGCCTTGGTCTCGGCGGTCACGATGCGCGGCCCGGTCACGTACTCGCCGTACTCGGCGGTGTTGGAGATCGAGTAGTTCATGTTGGCGATGCCGCCCTCGTAGATCAGGTCCACGATCAGCTTCACCTCGTGCAGGCACTCGAAATACGCCATCTCAGGGGCGTAGCCCGCATCCACCAGCGTCTCGTACCCGGCGCGGATCAGCTCCACCAGGCCGCCGCACAGCACCACCTGCTCGCCGAACAGGTCGGTCTCGCACTCTTCCTTGAAGGTGGTCTCGATGATCCCCGCGCGCCCGCCGCCGATCGCCGAGGCATAGGAAAGCCCCACGTCCATCGCCGTGCCAGAGGGGTTCTGCGAGATCGCGATCAGGCACGGCACGCCGCCGCCGCGCTGGTATTCGCTGCGCACCGTGTGGCCCGGGCCCTTCGGCGCGATCATCAGCACGTCGATGTCCGCCCGCGGATCGAGCAGGTTGAAGTGCACGTTCAGCCCATGCGCGAAGGCCATCGCCGTGCCCGGCCGCATGTTGGCATGCAGGCTCTCGCGGTACAGGTCGCCCTGGCCCTCATCGGGGGTCAGCACCATCACGAAATCGGCCCACTTCGCCGCCTCGGCCGGCGACATCACCTTCAGCCCCGCCGCCTCGGCCTTGGCCACGCCCGCCGAGCCCGGCCGCAGCGCCACCACCAGCTGCGTGCAGCCGCTGTCCTTCAGGTTGTTGGCATGGGCATGGCCCTGGCTGCCGTAGCCGACGATCGCGACCTTCTTCGATTTGATCAGGTTCACGTCGGCGTCGCGGTCGTAGTAAACGCGCATGGGCGCTCTCTCCTCGATAGTATCCGTTATGGCCGCACGGCCTTAGATCGTCGTGGTCCCGCGCGCAATGGCGGCAACGCCGGTGCGGCTCACTTCCGCCAGCCCCAGCCCGCGCATCAGCTCGATGAAGGCATCCAGCTTGTCGGTATTGCCCGTCATCTCGAACACGAAGCTCTCCAGCGTCGCATCGATCACCCGCGCCCGGAATGCCTCGGCCAGCCGCAGCGCCTCCACCCGGTCCGCGCCCTTGCACACCACCTTGATCAGCGCCAGCTCGCGCGCCACGTAGGGCCCGCCCTTGGCCAGGTCCGCCACCTTGTGGATCGGCACCAGCCGGTCCAGCTGCGCCTTGATCTGCTCGATCACCATGTCGGTGCCCGAGGTCACGATGTTGATGCGCGAGAGGTTGAGCACCGGGTCCACCGCCGCCACCGTCAGGCTGTCGATGTTGTAGCCCCGGCCGCTGAACAGCCCGATCACCCGGGCCAGCACCCCGGCCTCGTTCTCCACCAGCACGGAAATCGTCGCGCTGCGCGTGTCTTGCGTCGCCATGTCGTTCGTCTCTGCCGTCTCGAGGGAAGGGGAAGGCCTGGTCCGCGAAGCCTCAGACCAGTACCAGCCCCTCATCCGTGAGGCTCTTGGCCCCGCCCTGCTGCAGCGTCGTCCCGTGCTCCGGCCCCAGGATCATCTCGTTGTGCGGCGCGCCAGAGGGGATCATCGGGAAGCAGTTTTCCTTCTCGTCCACGCAGATATCCGCGATCACCGGCCGGTCGCTCTCGATCATCGCCCGGATCACGTCGTCCAGCTCATCCACGCTCTTGGCGCGCAGCCCCACGCCGTGGAAGCTCTCGGCCAGCTTCACGAAATCCGGCAGCGCGGCGGTATAGCTTTCCGAATACCGCCCGCCATGCAGCAGCTCCTGCCACTGCCGCACCATGCCCATGTACTGGTTGTTCAGGATGAACACCTTCACCGGCAGCCGGTACTGCGCCAGCGTGCTCATCTCCTGGATGTTCATCAGGATGCTCGCCTCGCCGGCGATGTCGATGCACAGCGCATCCGGGTGCGCGATCTGCACCCCCATCGCCGCCGGCAGCCCATAGCCCATCGTCCCCAACCCGCCGGAGGTCAGCCAGCGGTTCGGCGCATCGAAGCCGAAATACTGCGCCGCCCACATCTGGTGCTGCCCCACCTCGGTGGAGATGAAGGTCTCGCGCCCGGTCTTGGCCTTCAGCTCGCGCGTGATGTCGTACAGCCGCTGCACCGCATGCTGCGGCTTGATCACGGCACCCTTGGTCATGTCCTGGCGGAACTTCAGGCAGTCGATCCCGCGCCACTCGTCGATCTGCTTCCACCACGCCGCGATCGCCGGCCGGTCCACCTCGGTGGTGTCCGCGTCCCACGCCGCCAGCATGGCGCGGATCACCCGCCCGGCGTCGCCCACCACCGGGATGTCCACCGGCACGTTCTTGTTGATGGAGGAAGGATCGATGTCGACATGGATCTTCTTCGACCCCGGCGAGAACGCGTTCAGCCGCCCCGTCACCCGGTCGTCGAACCGCGCCCCGATGTTCAGCATCACATCGCAGCCATGCATCACCAGGTTCGCCTCGTACGTCCCGTGCATGCCCAGCATGCCCAGGAACAGCGGATCACCCGCGGGGTACGCCCCCAGCCCCATCAGGGTGGAGGTGCAGGGGAACCCGCTTTTGCGAACCAGCGCGCGCAGCGCCTCGCTCGCCTCCGGCCCGGCGTTGATCACCCCGCCGCCGGTATAGATCACCGGCCGCTTCGCGCTCTTCAGCTGGGCCACGGCCTTGGCGATCTGCGCCGCATCCGGCTCCACCTGCGGGCGATAGGAACGGTGCGGCGTCTCGGGTGCCGCCGCATACGGCGCCTTGTTGATCAGGATGTCCTTCGGCAGGTCGATCACCACCGGCCCCGGCCGGCCGCTGCGCGCCACGTAGAACGCCTCGTGCACCATCCGCGCCAGGTCTTCGCTGCGCTTCACCAGGTAGTTGTGCTTGGTCGCCGGCCGCGTGATGCCGGTCGTGTCCGCTTCCTGGAACGCGTCGTTGCCGATCAGGTGCGTCGGCACCTGCCCGGTCAGGCACACGATCGGGATGCTGTCCATCAGCGCATCCACCAGCCCGGTCACCGCATTGGTCGCCCCGGGCCCGCTGGTCACCAGCACCACGCCCACCTTGCCGGTGGAGCGCGCATAGCCCTCGGCCGCGTGCACCGCCGCCTGCTCATGCCGCACCAGGATGTGCCGGATCGCGTTCTGCGCGAAGATCGCGTCGTAGATCGGCAATACCGCACCGCCGGGATACCCGAAGATCACCTCTACGCCCTGGTCCTTCAGGGCGCGCAACAGGATCTCGGCGCCCGCGGCCTGGTCGGGCGAAGTCTCGGCCTGTGTGTTCTGGCTCATGCGCAGCCCCATAGGCCCGCACGCTGCACCGCGTCAAGCGCCGTCGCGAATAAAATGGAAGATTTCGGCCCGTTCGCTTTCCGAAAGTTGCGAAAAATCGCCCACACGCGCATGGATCGTATGCGTGCGGGCGGGGTCCGCCATGCGTTTGTGGCGGAACCACGTCGCCTGGCGCTTCGTGTATTGCCCGGTCACCAGCTCCGCCCGCCGCGCCGCCTCGTCCAGCGTCATCTCCCCGCGCAGATGCGCCGCCAGCTCCGGCACCCCATGCGCCCGCATCGCCGGCAGCGCCGCATCCAGCCCCAGCGCCAGCAGCGCCCGCACCTCCGCCAGCGCGCCGGCGGCCAGCATCGCCGAAAACCGCCCCGCTATCGCCGCCCGCAACGCCTCGCGCGGCGGGTCGATCAGGATGGCGGAAAACCGCCACGGCGCCCGCTCGCCCTTCTCTTTCTGCCACGCCACCAGCCCCCGCCCGGTGCCGCGCCACACCTCCCAGGCGCGGGCCACACGCTGGCTGTCGCTCGGCCGCAGCCGTGCGGCCGTCGCCGGGTCCACCTTGGCCAGCGAGGCATGCAGCGCCGCCGGCCCCTGCTCGGCCAGCAGCCAGCGCGCCTCCGCCCGCGCTGCCTCGCCGCATTCCGGAATCTCCGCGATCCCGTCCACCAGCGCCGCGAAATACATCCCCGTCCCGCCGCAAATCACCGGCAGCCGCCCCGCCGCCCGCGCCCGCTCCATCTCCGCCAGCGCAGCACCCCGCCACCAGGCCGCATTCCCCGCCTCCGCCGCCGGCCGCACGCCATACAGCGCATGCGGCACACGCGCCTCCTCCGCCGCGGTCGGCCGCGCCGTGATCACCCGCAGCTCCCGATACACCTGCATCGAGTCCGCGTTGATCACCACGCCCCCCAGCGCCTCCGCGATCCCCAACGCCAGCGCCGACTTCCCCGAACACGTCGGCCCCGCCACGATCAGCGCATGCGGCAACTCGCCAGCCCCGGTCATCAGGCGCCCTCACCAGCCATCACACCGGTCAACGCCCCGCCGCCTGGCCGGCAACAGCAAGCCCCCCATGGAGACGAAGCGACGCAGGGAAGAAAGCAAGGCCCTCCCCCTTCGCTTCTCTCTGTCTCGCCGTCTCCATGTGACCCCTTCCTTGCTTGCGTCCCACCCGGCCCCGCCGCATACCCAGCCCCATGACCCACGTCCTCACCCTCGTCGCCCACCGCGACGCCGCAACCCTCACCCCGGCTATCATCAACCGGGTGCGCAACGCGGTCCATGGCGGCACCCCCACCATCCTCTCCCCCGGCGAGGCCGCCGACATCCCCTGCGGCACCCCGCCCGACATGGCCGCCGCCCTCGAAGCCATCGGCACGGACGCGATCGACGCCATCCCGCTCAAGACCCGCGGCCGCCGCAAGGCCCTGCTGATCGCCGACATGGACAGCACCATCGTCACCTCCGAAACGCTGGACGAGATCGCCGCCCATGCCGGCCTCAAGGAAAAGATCGCCGCCATCACGGCCCGCTCCATGAACGGCGAGATCGACTTCGCCACCGCGCTGCGCGAACGCGTCGCCATGCTGAAGGGCCTGCCGCTCGACGCACTGGAAAAGACCTGGGCCAAAACCGCGCTCACCCCCGGCGCCCGCGAACTCGTCGCCACCATGAAGGCCCACAACGCCACCACCGCCCTGGTCTCCGGCGGCTTCACCTTCTTCACCGGCCGCGTCGCCGAGCTCGTCGGCTTCGACACCCACCGCGCCAACATCCTGGAACACGACGGCGCCACCCTGTCCGGCACGGTCACGGAACCGGTGCTCGATGCCAACGCCAAGCTCACCGCACTGAACGAACTCGCCGCCGCCCGCGGCGTGAAGCTGTCGGCCACCCTCACGGTGGGCGACGGCGCCAACGACCTGCCCATGCTCCTGGCCGCCGGCCTCGGCATCGCCTTCCACGCCAAGCCCGTCGTCGCCGCCCAGGCGCGCGCGCAGGTGCGGCACGGCAACCTGCGGGCGCTGCTGTTTGCGCAGGGGTACAAGTTGGAAGATATAAGGAAGTAAGCAGTTCTTTTTTGAAAAAAAGAACCAAAAAACTTTTCCCTTCTTGTGCGGGAGCAAGGGTGGAAAGTCTTTTTGCTTCTTTTTCTTCAGAAAAAGAAGACTCTTGCTGGGGTGGTTCCCGGCGGAAGCGGAAGCTTGCATTGGCCATCGGCGATGGGGTCCGCAGCGCCGCCGTGGCGGCATTCGGGCCGATCATCCAGGCGTCTGGTGCTTCCTTGCTTCTGCGAATGTCTGGTTCGGCACCCGGCCCATAGCATCGGGCGTCGCACCGCAGCCTGGCCATGCGCTCAGAGATGATCTCATCCCCTCGCCGAACCCCCACAGGCACCCTAGGCCACCCCGTCCCGTACGGGCACCCGTAGAACTACGTAGCCACGGCGTCACGGTTGCGTGTGTTCGTCAGAAAAATTATCAAACTTTCCCTTGCATCGCTAACGACGGTTAGTTATAGTCCGGGGATGGCACAGCATCCCTCCACCCCGGCCGGCCCGCGCGCCCGCCCTGGCTTCGCCCCCGCGGCGCAGCC
>CANHCJ010000071.1 GCA_947458025.1 Rhodospirillales bacterium
ATGGGCGGCCGGGGCGGCGCGGGTGGCGCGGCGGGGCCGGACCATGGATTCCAGCACCCACAGGACACGGGCGAGGCCGAGCAGGATCAGGGCGTGCCAGGCGGCATCGGCGCCCTGCCCCGTGCCGGCCTGGGCGCGCGCGCGCAGCTCCGCCGCCATGGCGGCGAAGGCGTCGGCCAGGGGTGAAGTGGTGTTTTCCATGTTGGTTAATATAAATGACCATTCGACGGGTGGGAAGGGGTTTTTCTACGTACGTAGTCGAGGGTGGCGGGTGGGGCGGACAGGCGGGTGCGCGCGGCCGGAAGATGGCGGGTCCGCTTCGCGACCCGCCCTACGAGGGGGTGGAAGGGGAGAGGGCTTTTGCAGGCGGTGCCCGGTGGTTAGCCGATGGGGGGGGATGGCCAGAGGACTTCGCCCTGGAAGAGGCGGCGGGCGGTGCGGAAGACGGTGGCGTGGGGGACGGTGAGGTCGGGGTGGACCTGGGCGGCGACCAGGATGGTGCCCGAGGGGTGGGCGATGCGGAGCAGGGCGGCGGGATCGGAGGGGCGGGCCAGGGCGTGGGCGACGCTGCCGGGGATGCGGCAGGCGACGGCCAGGCACAGTGCGCCGGTGAGCGGGATGGCGCGGTGCGGCTGGCCGACCGAGATCATGCGGGCGAGGATGTCCATCTCCCCCGCCGGGAGGGTGCGGCCGGAGAGGAGCGGGCTGTCCTGCGGGGAGGAGAGCAGGCCGACCTTGGGGATGGAGGTGGTGCGGGCGGCGGCTTCAAGGCTCGGCGCGAGGCCCATGCGGACCGCGGCGGCCTGGCGCAGGGCTTCCAGGGTGGCGAGCAGGGCGGGGTTGGCATCGAGCGCGGCGGGCAGCTCGTCGCCCCGCAGGCCGAGATCGGCGGCGGCGGCGAAGACGCAGGGGTTGGCGGCATCGACCAGGCTGGCGCGGACCGGGGGGTGGCCCGGGATCTCCAGCAGGTCCGCCGAATTGCCGGTGGGCAGGAGGCGGCCGGTCTTGGCGCCGCCGGGGTCGGTGAAATCGAGGCGGATGGGCGCGCCGGTGCCGGCGACGCCATCAATGGCCAGTTCGCCTTCCACCACGGCGCGGCCGGCGCGGACGGGGAAGCGGGCGACGATGATGCGGGCGGTGTTGGTGTTGTGGATGCGCACCACCGCCTCGCCGTCCGGCGGTGGGGGGACCAGGCCCTCATCGACCGCGAAGGGGCCGATGGCGGAGGACATGTTGCCGCAATTGCCGGCGTAGTCGACCTCCGGCCGATCGATGCCGATCTGGGCGAAGGTGTAGTCCACATCGGCATCGGGGCGGCTGGGCGGGCCGACGATGCAGACCTTGGAGAGCGAGGAAACGCCGCCGCCCATGCCGTTCAACTGGCGCATGCTGGGGTCGGGCGAGCCCATGGCGGCGAGGAAGAGGGCGTCGCGGTCGGGCGGGAGGTCCCCCGCGTGGAAGATCAGGGCCTTGCTGGTGCCGCCGCGCATGAAGACGGCGCGGGTGGTGTTTTGCATGGGCTATCCTGGAGAGGCAGGAAGGAAGGATTCTTCTTTTTCTGAAGAAAAAGAAGCAAAAAGACTTTCCGACCTGGCACGCGCGCAAGGTCGGAAAAGTTTTTTGGTTCTTTTTTTCAAAAAAGAACCTCTTTCTTCTACCCCGGGCACGTATCCCCATGCGCGATGCTGTTGCCGCTGCGCGCAACCTGGCCGCGCATGTTGTCGATGCCGGTGTAGCCGGAGACGCGGTTGTTGGCGATGGTGGCGGGGCCCAGGGGGGCGCCGGGGTTGAGGTAGATCGCCCAGCCGGGATTGGCGTGGCAGATGCGGTTGCCGGTGATGGCGAGGTCGGCGACGCCGGGGCTGTGGTTGCCCTCGCCGATCTCGAAGGCGGTGACGAGCTGGCTGGGCTTGCAGTTGGCGCAGTTGGCGCCGACGAAGGTGTTGCCTTCGGCGCGCATGCCGGTGCCCTGGGCGAAGAGGAGCTGGCCGCCGGGGGTGATGCCGCCGGCGACGTTGGGGACGGGCCAGAGGCCGTGCCAGTGGTTGCCCTCGAAGCGGGTGGTGCGGACGACGGCGCCGTCGACGCCCTGGAAGGCGAGGCCATTGGTGCGGGCGCGCAGGATGCGGGAGTTCTCGACCAGGATGTTGGTGGAGCGGCCGTATTTGAAGTGGCCGGCGTAGAGGGCGATGATGCCGGCATCGGCGATTTCGCTGCGGCGGATGACGATGTCCGCCCCGGTCCAGATGCGCACGACGTAGCCCTTGCCCCAGAGGACGCGCACGCCATCGAGCGTGAGGCCGCGCGTGTTGCCGATGTCGAGCGTGGCGGGGCATTGCTTGTCGGCCAGCTCGCAGGGCGGGGCGGCGCGGTCTTCGTCGAAGGTGAGGTTGGCGATGGTGAGGCCGGGGGCGTTGCGGACGACGACGGCCTGGCAGGCGCGCTGGCCGGCGGTGCGGCGGAAGCTATGGCCCTGGCCGTCGAGGGTGAGGGGCGGGGTGCCGGTGAGGCGCAGCGGGGCGGCGCCGCCGGGGCAGCATTCCTGGGTGCCGCGGCAGGCGATGTCTTGCGTGAGGGCGATGCGGGCGCCGGGCTGGGCCTGGGCGATGCAGGCGCGCAGGGCGGCGAGGCTGCCGGCCTGGCAGGTGGCGGGTTGGGCGGTGGCCTTCCCCGGCGCGGCCCAGGCGAGGAGTGCGAGGGCGGCAACGGCCAGGAGCCTCATGGGACCCCTGCCCTTCACCGAAGCGCTCTCGCGCCTGGCACGGAGAGCCTGTGCCTCGACCCCTCACCCAAACCCTTGATCCGCTTCGCGGCTCAAGCCCCCAAGGGGAGAGGGCTTCTGTTGGGGGGCCATGGCGGTGTGCGGGGCTAGAGGGAGAGGCGGCGGCGGGCGGCGAGTTCGCCGACGAGGCCGCGGCGGAAGGCGAGGACGCAGACCACGAAGACCACGCCCTGGGTGACGGTGACCCAGGCGCCGAAGGGGGCGAGGTAGTTCTGCATGGCGATGACGATGGCCGCACCGACAACCGGGCCGAAGATGGTGCCCATGCCGCCGAGGAGGGCCATGAGGATGACCTCGCCGGACATCGGGAAGTTCACGTCCGTGAGGGTGGCGATGCCGAAGACCAGGGACTTGAGGCCGCCGGCGATGCCGGCGATGGCGGCGGAGAGGACGAAGACCATGAGCTTGTAGTCGTCCACCCGGTAGCCGAGCGAGGTGGCGCGGGGCTCGTTCTCGCGGATGGCCTTCAGCACCTGGCCGAAGGGGGAGTGGACGATGCGGTGGATGAGCAGGAAGCCGGCGACGAAGATGACGGCGACGACGCCATACATGGCGAGGTCCGACTTCAGGGAGATGATGCCGAAGAGGTAGCCGCGGGGGACGCCCTGGATGCCATCCTCGCCGCCGGTGAACTCCCACTGGGTGCAGAGGAAGTAGTTCATCTGGGCGAGAGCCAGGGTGATCATGGCGAAGTAGATGCCCTGGCGGCGGATGGCGAGCCAGCCGAAGACGAGGCCCAGGCCGGCCGCGACGGTGCCGCCGGCCAGGATGGCGAGTTCCGGCGTGAGGCCCCAGACCTTGGCGGTGTGGGCGGTGATGTAGGCGCCCATGCCGAAGAAGGCGGCATGGCCGAAGCTGCCCAGGCCGACATAGCCGATGAGCAGGTTGAAGGCGCAGGCGAAGAGCGCGAAGCACATCACCTTCATGAGGAAGACGGGGTAGAGGATGGCCGGCGCGATCATGATGGCGGCGACCATGACCCAGAAGGCGATGTTCTGGGGGCGGGAGAAACCCATCATCTTCAGTGCGCCCTTCCGAAGAGGCCGGCAGGCCGGGCCAGCAGCACGATGACCATGACCACGAAGATCACCGTGGCGGAGCCTTCGGGGTAGAAGACGCGGGTGAGCCCCTCCACGATGCCCAGGCCGAAGCCGGTGATGATGGAGCCGAGGATGGAGCCCATGCCGCCGATGACGACCACGGCGAAGACCACGATGATGAAGTTGGCGCCCATGCCGGGATTGACCGAGTAGATGGGTGCTGCCAGCACGCCGGCGAAGGCGGCGAGCGCCACGCCGGCACCGTAGGTGAGGGTGATCATGCGCGGCACGTTGATGCCGAAGCTTTGCACCAGGGGCGCGTTTTCGGTGGCGGCGCGCAGCTTGGCGCCGATCGAGGTTTTCTCGATGACGATCCAGGTGATGAGGCACATGACCAGGGCGGCGAGCACGACCCAGCCGCGGTAGTTCGGCATGATCATGAAGCCGAGGTCCTGGGCGCCCTGGAGTTCCGCCGGGATGCGGTAGGGCAGGCCGGAGGAGCCGTAGTAGTTGCGCACCAGGCCTTCGAGGATGAGGGCGATGCCGAAGGTGAGCAGCAGGCCGTAGAGGTGATCCAGCTTGTAGAGCTTGCTGATGAACAGCCGCTCCAGCACCACGCCGAAGGCACCGACGATGAGGGGGGCGAGCAGGAGGGCCCACCAGTAGCCGATGCCGGCGTAGTTCAGCAGGCCCCAGGAGGTGAAGGCGCCGAGCATGAACAGCGCGCCGTGCGCGAAGTTCACGATGTTCAGCATGCCGAAGATGATCGCCAGGCCCAGGGACAGCAGCGCGTAGAACGCGCCGTTGACCACGCCGAGCATGAGCTGCCCGAAGAGCAGCGGTGCCGGGATGCCGAGGATCATCATCATGGCCGTGCGCCTTGTTCCGCCGGGGCGTGCCGCATCAGGTCTTCACCAGGGGGCAGTTGCCGTCCTTCATGGGACGGAAGGCCTCATCCGCGGGGGTGGTGCCGATGAGGTTGTAGTAGTCCCACGGGCGCTTGGATTCCGAGGGCTTCTTGACCTGGAAGAGGTAGGCCGGGTGGAGCTTGCGGCCGTCCTCGCGGATGATGCCCTGGCCGTGCACGTCGTCGTCGGTCGGCATGCGCTTCATCTGGGCGATGATGGCGGCGCCGGACTTCTTGGCCTCGGCCGGGCCCATGGCGTGGACGGCCTTGAGGAAGTGCAGGGTGGAGCTGTAGGGGCCGGCATTGGCCATGCCGGGGCGGCGGTTGGGCATGCGCCGCCACAGGCGCTCCGAGAAGGCGCGGGTGCGGTCGTTGAGGTCCCAGTAGAAGGATTCGGTGAGGAACAGGCCCTGGCAGGTTTCGAGGCCGAGGGAGTGGATGTCGGAGATGAACATCAGCAGCCCGGCGAGCGGGGTTTTGATGCCGAATTCCTTGGCCTGCTTGATGCAGTTGGTGGTGTCGGCGCCGGCGTTGGCCAGCCCGATGACCTTGGCGCCGCTGGCCTGGGCCTGGAGCAGGTAGGAGGAGAAATCGGTGGTGCCGGGGAAGGGGGTGCGGACGCCGCCGAGGACGCGGCCGCCGGCCTGGGTGACGAAATTGCCGACGTCGCGCGAGAGGGCGTGGCCGAAGGCGTAGTCGGCGGTGATGAAGAACCAGCGGTCGCCGCCGGCCTTGACCATGGCGGCGCCGGTGGACTTGGCGAGCATGTAGGTGTCGTAGGTCCAGTGCAGCGTGTTGGCGTTGCAGGCCGCGCCGGTGAGGTCGGAGGTGGCGCCGCCGGAGTTGATGTAGGCCTTGTTCTTGTCCTTCGCGACGCCGGCGACGGCGAGCGCCACGGCCGAGGAGCCGCCTTCCACGACGATGTCCACGCCGTCGCGGTCGTACCACTGGCGGACCAGGTTGGAGCCGACATCGGGACGGTTCTGGTGGTCGCCGATCAGCACCTCGACGTCGAAGCCCTTGTCGGCGACGCCGAAGTCGGAGACGGCGAGGCGGGTGGATTCGACGGCGAGCGGGCCGACGATGTCCTGGTAGACGCCGGAGAGATCGGTGAGCACGCCGATCTTGATGACCGGGCGCTGGGCGCGGGCCTGGCGGATGGCGGCGGCGGCAGGCAGGGCGGCGGCGGTGCCCAGGAGGGCACGGCGGGACAGGCGCATACTCAGACTCTCCAGGAATCAGGACCGGGCCGCAGGAACGCGGCCCGGTTCAGGCGGTGGCGGTTCAGGACCGCACGAGGCTGCAGCCGCCGGCGGCGATGGGACGGAAGGCCTCGTCGCCCGGGGTTGTGCCGAGCACCTTGTAGTAGTCGTAGGCGCCCTTGCTCTCCGACGGCGCCTTGACCTCGAAGAGGTAGGCCGGATGGATCTTGCGGCCGTCCTCGCGGATGGCGCCGGCGCCGAAGCAGTCGTCGTCGGCCTGGATCTTCTTCATCATGGCGATGGTGGCGGCGCCGTCGGCCTTGGCCTGGGCGTAGCCCATCTCCTTGGCGGCCTTCAGGTAGTGCAGCACGCAGGAGTAGTTGCCGGCCTGCACCATCGAGGGGCGCTTGCCCTGCATGCGCGGGCTGTAGCGGCTGGAGAAGGCGCGGGTGCGGTCGTTGAGGTCCCAGTAGAAGCTTTCGGACAGCACCAGGCCCTGGCAGACATCGAGCCCGAGCGCGTGCACGTCGGACAGGAACACCAGCAGCCCGGCGACCTTCATGCTGCGGCTGATGCCGAATTCCTTGGCCTGCTTGATGCAGTTGATGGTGTCGGTGCCGGCGTTGGCCAGGCCCAGCACCTTGGCGCGCGAGGCCTGGGCCTGGATCAGGAAGGAGGAGAAGTCGGTGGTGCCGGGGAAGGGGGTGCGGACGCTGCCGACGACGCGGCCGCCGGAATTGCGCACGAACTCGCTGACGTCGCGCTCCAGCGCGTGACCGAAGGCGTAGTCGGCGGTGAGGAAGAACCAGCTGTCGCCGCCGGCCTTCACCATGGCGCCGCCGGTGGACTTGGCGAGCATGTAGGTGTCGTACACCCAGTGGATGGTGTTGGCGTTGCAGGCCCGGCCCGAGAGATCGGAGGTGGCGGCGCCGGTGGCGACCACCGCCTTGTTCTTCTCGCGGCCGATGCCGGAGACGGCCAGCGCCACGGCGGAGTTCGACAGGTCGATGATGAGGTCGACGCCGTCGCGGTCGATCCACTGGCGGGCGGTGCCGGCGGCGACGTCGGCGCGGTTCTGGTGGTCGGCCGAGACGACCTCCACGCGCAGGCCGGGGTTGGCGGCGGTGAATTCGGCGATGGCCATCTGGGTGGCGGCGATCGAGCCGGGGCCGGCGAGGTCCTGGTAGGGGCCGGACATGTCGGTGAGGACGCCGACCTTCAGCGTGGCCTGCTGGGCGCGCGCGGGGCGGGCGGCCAGGGCGGCGGTGCCGCCGACGGCGGCGGCGGAGGCGAGGAGCGAGCGGCGAGAGAGGCGCATCGGGTTTAGTCTCCCTGGGTGTGAGGTGGCGGCCACTCGTGGCGGTGGCTTTGCGGGTTGGGGGGGGGCGGCGGCGGCTGCGGGGGGTTCCGCTAGACGCCCAGGTACTCGTGGAGCTTGGTCATGTTCTGCTCCAGCTCGGCGTTGGGGATCATGTCGATCACGCGGCCGTGCTCCATGACGTAGTGGCGGTCGGCCACGGTGGCGGCGAAGCGGAAGTTCTGTTCCACCAGCAGCACGGTGAAGCCGAGCGCCTTGATCTCGCGGATGGTGCGGCCGATCTGCTGGACGATGACGGGGGCCAGGCCTTCCGTGGGTTCATCGAGCAGGAGCAGGCGGGCGCCGGTGCGCAGGATGCGGGCGATGGCCAGCATCTGCTGCTCGCCGCCCGACAGCTTGGTGCCGGGGCTGCGGGCGCGTTCCTGGAGGTTGGGGAACAGCGTGTAGATGCGCTCGATGTCCAGCCCGCCCTCGGCGATGCGGGGCGGGAGCATGAGGTTCTCGGTGACGTCGAGCGAGGCGAAGATGCCGCGCTCCTCCGGGCAGAAGGCGATGCCGCGGCGGGCGACGAGATCGGGGCGCAGGCCGACGATCTCCTCGCCCTTGAAGCGGATGGAGCCGGCGCGGCGGCCGACGAGGCCCATGATGGACTTCATCGTGGTGGTCTTGCCGGCGCCGTTGCGGCCGAGCAGGGTGACGACCTCGCCCTCCTGCACGTTGAAATCGACGCCGTGCAGGATGTGGCTTTCGCCGTACCAGGATTCGAGGTTGCTGACCTGGAGCATGGGCGCGTCAGCCATGGGCGGTGGCTCCGGCATCGGAGCCGAGATAGGCCGCGATCACCTCGGGGTTGGAGGAGACGGTGGCGTAGTCCCCTTCGGCCAGCACGCGGCCGCGGGTGAGGACGGTGATGGTGTCGCACAGGCCTTCGACGACGCTGAGGTTGTGTTCCACCATCAGGATGGTGCGGCCCTGGCGGACGCGGCGGATGAGGGCGACGATGCGGTCCACGTCCTCATGCGTCATGCCCGCGGTGGGTTCATCCAGCAGCAGCATCTCGGGGTCGAGGGCCAGGGTGGTGGCGATCTCGAGCGCGCGCTTGCGGCCGTAGGGGAGTTCGACGGCGAGGGCGGTTTCGTAGTCGGTGAGGCCGACATCCTCCAGCAGGGCGCGGGCGCGTTCGTCGTAGACCGAGAGCACGGACTCCGAGCGCCAGAAGTCGAAGCTGGCGCCGCGGGCGCGCTGCAGGGCGAGGCGCACGTTCTCCAGCACGGTGAGGTGGGGGAAGACGGCGGAGATCTGGAAGCTGCGCACCAGGCCCAGGCGGGCGATGGCGGCGGGCTTGCTGCCGGTGATGTCCTTTCCCTTGAAGCGGATGGTGCCGCGGGTGGGGACCAGGAAGTGGGTGAGGAGGTTGAAGCAGGTGGTCTTGCCGGCGCCGTTGGGGCCGATCAGCGCGTGGATCGAGCCCGTCTGCACGCGCAGCGAGACGTCGTCCACGGCGACGAAGCCGCGGAATTCCTTGGTCAGCCCTGCCGTCTCCAGGATGGTGTCGCTCACCCCCGGCGGTCTCCCCGATCTGGGCCCGCGCGGGGTGCGCGAGCCTTGCCTGCCTGAGTGGGCGCGCTGAGTTGCATATCGGGCGCGCCAGCGCAAGATTGTTTCAAACGGAACATAGGAAGCGGAGCAGGGTATGCCAGGGCTGTGGCTGGAGGATTTGGTGCCGGGGCGGGTGGTGGACGCGGAGTGGACGCGCACCGTGACCGAATCCGACAACGTGATGTTCTGCGCGCTGACGATGAACGTGCAGAAGCTGCACCTGGACGCGGAGTTCGCGGCGCAGACGGAGTATGGGCGGCCGCTGGTGAACTCGATCTTCACGCTGGGGCTGATGATCGGGATGAGCGTGCACAACCTGACCGACGGGACGACGCTGGGGAACCTCGGGATGACCGAGACGGTGTTCCCGAATCCGGTGTTCGCCGGGGATACGATCCGGACCACGACGACGATCGTGGCGGCGCGGGCGAGCAAGTCGCGGCCGGATGCGGGGATCGTGACGTTCCGGCACGAGGCGTTCAACCAGAAGGGGCAGCTGGTGGCCAAGTGCGAGCGGCAGGCGCTGATGAAGCGGCGGCCGGTGGAGGCAGGGGCGTGAGGATCCGTTCGCTGCTGTTCGCGCCCGGCGATTCGGCGCGCAAGATCGAGAAGGCGCTGGGGATCGGGGCCGACGGGGTGATCCTGGACCTGGAGGATTCGGTGGCGGCGCCGGCCAAGGAGGCGGCGCGGGCGCAGGTGGGCGGGATGCTGCCGTCGCTTTCCGGGCGCGGGGATATCGTGGTGCGGATCAATCCGCGCGGGACGGCGTGGTACCTGGCCGATCTCGCCGCGGTGGTGCCGGGGCGGCCGGATGCGATCCTGTTGCCGAAATGCACCGGGCCGGAGGACCTCGCGGCGCTGGACCATCATCTGGAAGTCCTGGAGGTGGCGTCTGGCCAGGCGGTGGGGCGGATCAAGGTGCTGGCGCTGGTGACGGAGACGGCGGCCTCGCTGCTGGCGATGCCGCAGGCCGGGGCGACAGGCATGGGGCGGGTGCTGGCGTTCTGCTTCGGGGCGGAGGACCTTTCCTCCGACCTTGGGATTCCGCCGCGGATGCCGGATGCGAGCTACCCGGCGGCGATCGCGCATGCGCGGGCGGCGATGCTGGTGGCGGCGGCGGCGGGGGGGGTGGCGGCGCTGGATACGCCGTGGCCGGACCATCGCGACCCCGTGGGGCTGGCGAAGGAAGCCGGTGTGGCGGCGGCGGACGGGTTCGCGGGGAAGGTGGCGATCCATCCGGACCAGGTGGGGCCGATCAATGCGGCGTTCACGCCGGATCCGGCGAAGGTGGAATGGGCGCGGCGCGTGAAGGAGGGGTTCGCGGCCAATCCTCAGGCGGGGGTGTTCGCGCTGGATGGGAAGATGATCGACCGGCCGCATCTTCGGCTGGCGGAGCGGATTTTGGCTTCGGTATAAGAAAGGAAGCGGTTCTTTTTTGAAAAAAAGAACCAAAAAACTTTTTCCTGTCCGCGGCTTGACCGCTCGGGGTTAAGGCCGAGGCGGTGACGCTGCGGACGGGAAAAGTCTTTTTGCTTCTTTTTCTTCAGAAAAAGAAGAGTCTTGCTTAACGAGGGCAGATCATGGCGTTCCGGTTCGTGCAGATCACCGACCATCACATCATGGCCACCGAGGCGATGCTGGCGCGCGGGTATTCGCCGAGCCATGCGTTGCGGGCGGTGTTGCGGCATATCGCGCAGCATCATGGCGACGTGGATTTCATCGTCAGCACCGGGGACCTCGTGGACAAGGGGCTGGACGAGGAATACCGGACGTTCCGGGGGATGCTGGGGCTGCGGAACGCGTCGGCGGCGCCGGGGCCGCAGATGGCGAGCGGCGAGGGGCTGCGGGAGGTGCCGATGTATTTCCTGCCGGGCAACCATGATCCGCGGGAGGTGTTCTTTCGCACCATGTTCCCGGGGGAGGCGCCGGCGCCGGCGGCGATGAACGTGGCGTTCGAGCACAAGGGGGTGCGGTTCGTGTGCGTGGATTGGGGGGCGGCGAACAAGGCCGTGACCACGCCCGGGATGCTGGCGCATTTGGCTTCGTGCCTGGCGGATGGGGTGCCGGCGGTGGTGCTGAGCCACCACAATGTGGGGCCGGTGGGGGTGGCGCGGCTGGACGGGCTGGCGGCGGATGACGCGGGGCGGTTCGGGGAGGTGCTGGCAGGGCGGAATGTTCTGGCGGTGCTGCATGGGCATACGCACCTGACGGTGGAGACGGCGCTGGCGGGGGTGAAGGTGCTGGGGCTGCGCTCGACCCATTTCTCCTTCGCGCAGGCGGGGGATGAGTGGTTGTACGTGCTGCGGCCGCCGCAGTACCGGGTGGTGACGGTGGATGGGGGGGTGCTGACCTCCGAGGTGGTGGAGGTGGCGCTCTGAGGCTGCGCTCGCGCGCGGGCGGGGGACGGGGTATGGAGCGGGGCATGGTTGCTCCCCTGCCCCGCCTTTGCGCCGTGCTGCTGCTGGCCGGGTGTTCGGTGGGGCCGGTGTTCGCGCCGCCGCAGGCCGAGGTGCCGGGCGGGTACCGGGCGGGGGTGGCGCCGGCGGCGGTGTGGCCGGCCGCGGAGTGGTGGCGGGGGTTCGGCTCGGCCGAGCTTGATGGGTTGATCGCGGAGGCGCGGGCGAATTCGCCGGATATCCAGGCGGCGGTGGCGCGGGTGCGGCAGGCGGAGGCGCAGTTGCGGCTGGCCGGTGCCTCCTTGTGGCCGACGGTGGGGGTTTCGGCGGATGCCGCCTGGGCGCGGTCTTCCGTGCCGCGGCGGGTGGGGAGCCAGTCCGTGCCGAGCGGGCGGTATGCGGAGAGCCGGAGCTATGGGCTGGGGCCGGCGGTGAGCTGGGAGCTCGATTTGTGGGGGCGGCTGGCGGCGGGGCGCGAGGCGGCGGAGGCGGCGGCGCAGGCGACCGCGCTGGATGCGCGCAGCGTGGCGCTTTCGGTGGTCTCCGCGGTGGCGGGGACCTGGTTCCAGGCGTTGGCGCTGCAGGACCGGCTGGATGTGGCCGCGCGGAACCTGGCGGATTCCGAGCGGGTGCTGGCGGCGGTGACGGCGCGCGCCCAGGTGGGGACGGCGAGCCAGCTGGACGTGGCGCAGCAATCGGCGCTGGTGGCGAGCCTGCGGGCGCGGGTGCCGGGGCTGCGCAGCCAGCTGGAGCAGCAGCTGAATGCGCTCGGCGTGCTGACGGGGCGGCCACCCTCGGCGATTCTGGTGCGGCCGGGGACGCTTTCGGCCTTGTCGCTGCCGCCGGTGGCGCCGGGGCTGCCTTCCGAGCTGTTGGCGCGGCGGCCGGACATTGCGGCGGCGGAGGCCGATCTGCGCGGGGCGAACGCGAATATCCGGGCGGCGCGGGCGGCGTTTCTGCCGAACGTGACGCTTTCGGGGCGGGCGGGATTCGAGAACATCGCGCTGGCGACGCTGTTCGGGCCGGGGTCGTTCTTCGTGTCGGCGGTGGGATCGGCGACGCAGGCGGTGTTCGACGGGGGGGCGCGGCGGGCGGTGCTGGCACGCAGCCAGGCGCGGGAGGAGGAGCTGCTGGCGGAATACCGGCGCGTGGTGATCCAGGCCTTCACCGATGTGGAGGATGCGGTGCAGGCCTTTCGCTACAGCAGCGAGCAGGAGGCGCTGACGCGCGAGGCGGTGGCGACGAGCCAGCGGGCGGCGGATATCGCGCGGGCGCAGCTGCTGGCGGGGACGATCGACATCGTGGCGACGCTGAACGCGCAGACGACGCTGTTCAACAACCTCGATGTGCTGGCGCAGGTGCGGCTGGCGCGGTTCCAATCGCTGCTGGCGCTCTACAAGGCGCTGGGCGGGGGGTGGAGTGCGGCCGAGGTGGCGGTGCCGCCGGCATGAGGCCATATTCCCCTGCCATGGACCACGCATGCGCCGCCTGACCCTTCTGCTGGTGCTGTTGGCGGTGGCCGCCGGGGGCGGCGGCTATTGGTGGTACTACGTGCGCGTGCCGGCGGAGACGGCGGGGGCGCGGGCGCCGGGGGGGCGGCGGTTCGGGCCGCCGGACAACGTGCCGGTGCTGCTGGCCACTGCCGAGGCGCGCAACGTGCCGATCTGGCTGGATGGTCTGGGCACGGTGCAGGCCTCGGCCAGCGTGGTGGTGCGGCCGATGGTGGAGGGCCGGCTGGTGGAGGTGCGGTTCCGCGAGGGGCAGGACGTGGCGGTGGGCGACGTGCTGGCGCAGATCGACGCGCGCACCTACCAGGCGAGCCTGGATGCGGCGCTGGCGCGCAAGCAGCAGAACGAGGCGCAGCTGGCCAATGCGCGGCTGGATGCGCAGCGTTATGCGCGGCTGGCGGCCACGGCCTTCACCTCCGCACAGCAGGCCGATACGGCGCGGGCGCAGGTGGCGCAGCTGGAGGCGCTGGTGGCGGGCGACCAGGCGCAGATCGACCAGGCGCGGACGCTGCTGAGCCATACCACGATCACGGCGCCGATCGCAGGAAGGGTGGGGATCCGCAACGTGGACGTGGGCAACATCGTGCGGATGGGGGACAGCGCGGGGCTGGTGACGATTGCGACGCTGCGGCCGATCAACGTGCAGTTCACGCTGCCGCAGCAGGCGCTGGCGGCGGTGAAGGCGGCGATGGAGGCGGGCGAGGTGGAGGTGCTGGCGCTGCCGCAGGCCAATGCGCCGGTGGGCGAGCGCGAGGTGCTGGACCGCGGGATGCTGACGGTGCTGGACAACCAGGTGGACCCGGCGACCGGGACGATCCGGATGAAGGCGCAGTTCGCCAATGAGCGGCTGCTGCTGTGGCCCGGGGCCTTCGCCACGGTGCGGCTGCGCGCGCGGGTGTGGCGCGATGCGGTGACGGTGCCGCCGGTGGCGGTGCAGCGCGGGCCGCGCGGCGCGTTCGTGTTCGTGGTGGGGGACGAGCTGAAGGCGGAGCGGCGGGCGGTGACGGTGGGGCACGAGGACCTTTCGACGGCGATCGTGGCCGAGGGGCTGAAGGCCGGGGAGCGGGTGGTGATCGAGGGCGCCTCGCGGCTGTCGGACGGGACCAAGGTGACGGTGACGACGCCGGCGC
>CANHCJ010000072.1 GCA_947458025.1 Rhodospirillales bacterium
CCCGGAATGGCCGCCAGCGCCGCCTCGCGCCCGATGCGCGGCAGGCAGGCCAGCAGCCCGGCGCTGTAGGGATGGGCAGGCGCGCCGAACAGCGCCTCGGCCGGCGCCCGCTCCACCACGCGCCCGGCATACATCACCGCCACCTCGTCGGCCATCTCGGCCACCACGCCCAGGTCGTGCGTCACCAGCAGCAGCGCCATGCCCAACTCCGCCTGCGCCTCGCGCAGCAGCGCCAGGATCTGCGCCTGGATCGTCACGTCCAGCGCCGTGGTCGGCTCGTCGGCGATCAGCAGGCGCGGCCGGCACGCCAGCGCCATGGCGATCACCGCGCGCTGGTTCATCCCGCCCGAAAGCTGGTGCGGATAGTCGCGCATGCGCGCCTCGGCCGCGGGCATCCGCACCCGGTCCAGCAGCCGCCGCGCCTCGGCCCAGGCGGCGGCACGGCCATGCCCGTGCAGCGTCAGCCCCTCGGCGATCTGCGCCCCGATCGTCATCACCGGGTTCAGCGCCGCCTGCGGGTCCTGGTAGACCATCGCCACTGCCCGCCCGCGCAGCCGCGCCATCTCGCGCGGCGCCAGCCCGGCCAGCTCCCGCCCCTCCAGCCGCACCGCGCCCGCCGCGATCCGCCCGCCCGGCGGCAGCAGCCCCGCGATGGCGAAGCAGGTGAGGCTCTTGCCGCAACCGGACTCGCCCACCAGGCACAATGTCCGCCCGGCGGCGATGTCGAGGTCCACGCCATCCACCGGCACCAGCTCGCCGGGCCCGCCGCCGATCGCCACGCGCAGGCCGCGCACCTCCAGCACCGGAACGGGCGCCGCCTGCGCCGCCCCGGCCCCTGCGATGTGATCGAGCTGCACCTGCAACGGGGCGGACTCCCTGCGTTCCCGGCCCCCAGCAAGAGCCCGCGCCGCCCCCCGAATCCCGCACGGCCCGATGACGGTCCGGTGACGTTTTCATGTCGGCCACGCAATGCCGCGCCCATCCGGATGACCTGCCGGCCTGTCCAAAACATCCAGTGCCAGCCGGCAAAGTTCATGCAACCGCAACCGCCGCGTCATCGCCGCTGCACGGAACCGCTGGCATGAAACCGCACCCCAGCAGAACCGGAGCGTGCCGCCATGAGCCACCAGCCGCCGCGTCTCGGCCGCCGCAGCCTGCTCGCCGCCGCCGCCCTGGCCCCCGCCGCCCTGGCCCCCCGCCACGCCCTGTCCCAGCCCGCCCGGCCCAGGATCACCATCGCCGTCGCCGACCTGCCCCCGGGGCTGGAGCCGGCGCGCGACATGGGCAATGTCGGCACCCGCATCTCCTACTCGCTCTACGACACGCTGATCCGCCGCGACTTCCTCTCCACCCCCGGCGGCGGCGGCGCGAAGCTGGAGCCGAGCCTCGCAGCCTCCTGGAAGCGCGAATCCCCCTCCGAGCTGGTCGTCACGCTGCGCGAGGGCGTGCGCTTCCACAACGGCGACCTGCTGCACGCCGACGACGTCGCCTTCACCTTCTCCGCCGAGCGCATGTGGGGCGACAGGCCGCTTATTCCGGATGCGAAAAACTACTTCGGCGTGCTCACCAACGTGGAGGCGCTGGACGCGCGCACGGTGCGCTTCCGCACCCGCGGGCCCGATGTGCTGCTGGAACAGCGCCTGGCCTCCTGGGCCTCCTGGATCGTCAACAAGCGCCACTACCAGGCCGTGGGCATCGATGCCTTCGCGCGCAACCCCGTCGGCACCGGCCCGCTGAAGTTCCGCAGCTTCACCCGCGACGCCACCGTGCAGTTCGACGCTTTCGACGACTACTGGATGGGCCGCCCCGGCTTCTCCGCCGTCGAGTTCCGCAAGGTGCCGGAGGTGGCCACCCGCGTCGCCGGCCTCGTCTCCGGCGAGTTCGACATCGTCACCAACCTGCCGCCCGACCAGCTCGACACCCTGGCCCGCTACCGCCACGTGGAGGCGCGCTCCGTGGTGCTCGCCAACGCCCACCTGCTCACCTACGACATGCGCGACCCGGTGATCGCCGACAAGCGCATCCGCCACGCGCTCAACATCGCCATCGACCGCAAGCTGCTGGTGGAAACACTGTGGAACGGCAAGGCCGTGGTGCCGGCCAGCCACAACTACCCCGAATACGGCGAGATGTTCCTGCCCGGCCGCTCCCTGCCCTTCGATCCCGACAAGGCGCGCCGCCTGCTGCGCGAGGCCGGCTACCGCGGCCAGAAGATCACCTACCGCACCATGCCGAACTACTACACCAACGCGCTGGCCGCGGCGGAAATCCTCACCGAGATGTGGAAGGCCGTCGGCATCAACGCCGAACTGCAGGTGGTGGAAAGCTTCACCCAGATGCAGGGCCCCGGCCAGCAGATCGGCAACACCTCCAACTCCACCCGCCTGCCCGATCCGCTCGGCGCGATCTGGACCTCCTGGGGCCCCAACACCAGCTTCCAGGTCCGCGGCATGTGGGCCAAGGACAGCGCCGCCGCCTTCAACGAGGCCGGCCGCGCGCTGGAGGTGGAGGCCGACCCGGCGAAGCGCCGCGCGCTCTGGGCCCGCATGCTGGACGCCTGGGAGGATGAATCCCCGGCCACCATCCTCTACCTGCCGCTGGAGAGCTACGGCGTGCGCCGGTCGCTCGCCTGGCAGCCCTACTCCTTCTACTACATGGACCTGCGGGCGTACAACCTGGGCCAGGGCTGAAGCGGCAACCCGTTCCGCCCGCGCACCACGCCTGACCCGCCCCGCCGCGGCCCCCACCGGGCCGCGCCTGCTTTCATCCCATTGTCTCGCCCCTGCCATCGGGGTGTCATGCACCGCTTGGTAAGCCATCCGCCTCTCCCGACAGCACCGAGGCGGACCGACCCATGTCGAATTCCCTGAACCTGGCGAACTACGTCCGCATCGGTCGCTACGACCTGCCGGAGCCGACCCGCACCAAGGCCCCCGAGGGCAACCTGCTCGGCCAGGAAGTGTCGGGCATCACCTACAACCTCGAAACCAAAACGCTGTTCATCGTCGGCGACGGCGGCACCTCCGTGACCCAGGTCACGACCAAGGGCGAGCTGATCGACACCATGACCCTGTCCAAGGGCAGCAGCCCGCAGGGCACCGAGTTCTACGACCCCGAGGGCATCGCCTGGGCCGGCTTCGGCCTCGAATTCGTGATGGTGGAGGAACGCGACCGCCAGGCGGTGCTTTTCACCTACAAGGCCGGCACCACGCTGGGCCGCGGCGACACCAAAACCGTGGTGCTCGGCACCGATATCGGCAATGTCGGGCTGGAGGGCATGAGCGTCAACCTCCTCTCGGGCGCCGTCGCCTTCGTCAAGGAGACCGACCCGCAGGGGATCTTCGCGACCACAATCGACTTCGAGGCCGGCACCGCCAGCAACGGCTCCGCCACCACCGTCAACTCCACCAACCTGTTCGACCCAGCCGGCATGAAGCTGAACGACCTCGCCGATGTGTACTTCCTGCAGAACGTCCAGGCCGCGATCGACAAGGACGCACAGGCCAACCTCCTCGTGCTGAGCCAGGAGGACGGCCGCATCGTGGAGGTGACGCCCACCGGCGAGGTGGTGAGCACGCTGCAGCTGCGCACCGACGTGGGCAATCCGCTGTCGCTGGCCGACCAGCAGCACGAGGGGCTGACGGTGGACATTGACGGCAACATCTACGTGGTCAGCGAGAACGGCGGCGGCAGCTTCGACCGCCCGCAGCTCTGGGTCTACGCCCCGGCCACCGCGCCGAACACCGCGGCCACGCAGGTGGTGGTGCAGAACGAACTGACCGCGATCGAGGAGAACAGCGACACCACCGTGCGGCTGGCGCTGGGCGACATCGCGCTGGTGGATGACGGGCTGGGCGACACCAAGCTTTCGGTGGCAGGCGCCGATGCGGCGGCCTTCGAGGTGGATAACGGCATCCTCTACCTGAAGGCCGGCACGAAGCTCGATTTCGAGACCCAGGCTTCATACACCGTGACGGTGGTGGCCGACGACACGACGGTGGGCGGCACGCCGGATGCGACGACCACCTACACGCTGACCTTGACCGACATCGCGAACGAGGGCTCCAAGGCCGGCAGCGTCTTCGTCTCCGAGATCGCGCCCTGGTCCAGCGGCAACAGCAAGGTCGGCGCCGACTGGTTCGAGGTCACCAACGGCACCGCCGCCGCGCTGGACATCACCGGCTGGCGCATGGACGACAGCTCCGGCGTGTTCGAGCTGGGCGCGCCGCTCGCCGGCGTCACGAAGCTCGCCCCCGGCGAATCCGCGATCTTCATCGAGGGCGCCGACACCAAGGCCCTGGCCGACGCCTTCATCGCCACCTGGTTCGGCGGCACCGCGCCGGCCGGGCTGCAGATCGGCAGCTACAGCGGCAAGGGCGTCGGCCTCAGCACCGGCGGCGACGGGGTCAACCTCTACAACGCCGCCGGCGCGCTGCAGACCGGCATCACCTTCGGCGCCTCCCCCGCCACCGCCCCCTTCGCCTCCTTCAACAACGCCGCCGCGCTGAACGGCGTGGCCGTCACCACCCTCAGCATGGTCGGCGTGAACGGCGCCGCCCCCGCCGCCGCCACCGCCGACGAGATCGGCTCCCCCGGCACCGTCGGCCGCCTCTACATCTCCGAGATCGCGCCCTGGTCCAGCGGCAGCAGCCCGGTGAAGGCGGACTGGTTCGAGCTCACCAACGGCACCGCCTTCACGATCGACCTCGCCGGCTGGAAGATGGACGACAGCTCCGGCTCGCCCGCCGCTTCCGTGGCGCTGAACGGCGTCTCCTCCATCGCGCCGGGCGAGAGCGTGGTGTTCATCGAATCCGCCAACCCGGCGGCGGCCACCAAGGCCTTCCTCTCCACCTGGTTCGGCGGCGGCGTGCCGCAGGGGCTGCAGATCGGCAGCTACACCGGCTCCGGCGTGGGCCTGGCCTCCGGCGGCGACGGCGTGCACATCTACGACAGCGGCAACACGCTGCGCGCCGCCATCTCCTTCGGCGCCTCGCCCGAAGGCCCCTACGCCACATTCGAGAACAGCACCGCGCTGAACGGCACCGCCGTCAGCATCAACACGCTCAGCAAGCTCGGCAGCAACGGCGCCTTCACCGCGGTGAACAGCGCCGCCGAGATCGGCTCGCCCTTCGGCCGCCAGCCGCTCTACACGCTGCAGATCCTGCACGCCTCCGATTTCGAGGCCGGGCTGAAGGCCATCGACCGCGCCCCCCGCTTCGCCGCCATCGTCGACCGGCTGGAAGACCAGGTCCCCAACAGCATCACGCTGGCCTCGGGCGACAACTACATCCCCTCGCCCTTCCTCATCGCCCAGGGCGACCCCAGCCTGAAGGCGCCGCTGATCACCGCCTACAGCAAGCTGCTCGGCGTGCCGGAAGCCACCCTGGCCAGCCTCGGCCAGGATCTCGGCCGCGTCGACATGGCGATCATGAACGCGCTCGGCGTGCAGGCCTCGGTGCTCGGCAACCACGAATTCGACCTCGGCACCCGCGCCATCAGCACCGCCATCGACATGACGGCATCGTCCGGCAAGGCCACCTCGATCGGCGCCCAGTTCCCCTACCTCTCGGCCAATCTCGACTTCTCCGGCGACAGCGACCTCGCCCCGCTCTTCACCCCCGACCTGCGCAACGCCGCCAGCTACGCCACCACCGCCGCCGATCTCGAGGCAGCCAACATCGCCGCCGAGGCCGCCGACCGCCAGATCGCGCCCTGGACCACCATCACCGAGGGCGGCGAGACCATCGGCGTGCTCGGCGTCACCACCCAGGTGCTGGCCTCCATCGCCTCGGTCGGCGGCGTGAAGGTGATGGACCCGGCCGGCGACGGCGGCAAGAACAACACCGCCGAGCTCGCCGCCATCCTGCAGCCGCTGCTCAACCAGATGACCGGCCAGGGCATCGACAAGATCATCCTGCTCAGCCACCTGCAGGACTACACGCTGGAACTCGACCTCGCCACGAAGCTCTCGGGCGTGGACGTGATCATCGCCGGCGGCAGCCACGCCGTGTTCGCCGACGGAACCGACACCCTCACCGAAGGCGTCTCCGCCGCCCAGGGCTACCCGGTGATCCGCACCGGCGCCGACGGCAACCCGGTGGCCATCGTCAACACCGGCGGCGAATACTACAATCTCGGCCGCCTGGTGATCAGCTTCGACGAGGCCGGCGTGATCGTCCCGGCCAGCGTCGACCCCGCCATCTCCGGCGCCTATGTCGCCAACGACGCCACCGTCACCGCGCTCTACGGCGCCGAGAACCCCTACGCCCCCGGCAGCCGCGGCGGCATCGTGCAGGACCTCGTCACGGCGGTGGATACCGTGATCGACGCCAAGCTCGGCGTGGTCGCCGGCTACGCCAACGTCTACCTGCAGGGCCAGCGCGCCTTCGTGCGCTCGCAGGAGACGAACTTCGGCAACCTCACCGCCGATGCCAACCTGGCCGCCGCCCGCCTCGCCGCCCCCACCGCCGCCATCAGCCTCAAGAACGGCGGCGGCATCCGCGAGGGTATCGGCACCGTCGGCACCGGCGCGATCCCCAGCTACCAGCCGCCGGTCGACGGCAAGGTCACCCAGCTCGACATCGAGAACGCGCTGCGCTTCAACAACCGCCTGATGGTGTTCGACACCACGCCGCAGGGCCTGCTGAACATCCTCGCCCACGCCGCCTCGCGCCCGCCCGGCAATGGCGGCTTCGCCCAGCTCGGCGGCCTGCGCTTCGCCTTCGACCCCGACCTGCCCCCCGGCCAGCAGGTGCGCAGCGTGGCGCTCTATGACCTCGATGGCAGCTTCGTCGCCCAGGTCGTGGCCAACGGCCAGGTGGTCGCCGGCGCGCCGGCCACCATCACCGCCGTCACGCTCAACTTCCTCGCCAATGGCGGCGACGGCTACCCGATCAAGGCCAACGGCGCGAACTTCCGCTACCTGCTCACCGACGGCACGCTCTCGCCGGCGATCGACGAGGCGCTGGACTTCACCTCGGCCGCCAACGTGCCCGCCAACGCCATGGGCGAGCAGCAGGCCTTCACCAGCTACATGGCCGCCAACCACGGCACCCCGGAAACCGCCTTCGCCCAGGCCGAAACCCCGGCCAGCCAGGACCTGCGCATCGAGAACCTGAACCTGCGCGGCGATGCCGTGCTGGACGGCGCCGACCAGACCTTCACCGTCGCCGCCCAGGACGCCCGCCTGCCGGAAGGCGATGACGGGGAGACGGCGTTCACCTTCACCGTCACCCGCAGCGGCGACACCGCGGCGGCCGCCGAGATCGGCTGGAGCGTCACCGGTGCCGACGGCCGCGGCACCGCGCCGGCCAACGCGCAGGATTTCGCCGGCGGCACCCTGCCCTCCGGCACCGTCAGCTTCGCCCCCGGCCAGACCAGCCGCAGCATCACCGTGTCCGTCGCCGGCGACACCGACGGCGAAACGCATGAGCGCTTCGCCGTGGCCCTCGGCACCCTGCCCCAGGGCGCGGCCTTCGCCGGCCGCACGGCCCATGGCGTGATCCTCACCGACGACGCCGCCTTCTCCATCGGCCCGGCCCAGGCCAACCGCGCCGAGGGCACCGGCGGCGGCACCACCGACTTCACCTTCCTCGTCCACCGCAACGGCCTCGCCGGCGGCGAGCAGACGGTGGCCTGGTCGGTCGCCGGTGCCGCCGTGCCGGGCTCGCTGGCCGCCAGCGCGGCCGATTTCGCGGGCGGCGTGCTGCCCACGGGCACCGTCACCTTCGCCCCGGGCGAGACGAACCGGCTGATCACCGTGCCGGTCCTGGCCGACAGCGCCGTCGAGCAGAACGAGCACTTCACGGTCACGCTGTCCAACCCCACCGGCGGCGCCACGCTCGGCCGCACCATGGCCCGCGGCGACATCCTGAACGACGACGGCTCGCGCTACTCGATCGGCCCGGCCAGCACGACCGTGGCCGAAGGCACCGGCGGCACCACCGCCGCGGTCTTCACCGTGTATCGCGCCGGCACCTCCGCCGGCACCGACACGCTGGACTGGGCGGTGAGCCCCGGCAGCGCGCCGGGCACGATGCCGGCGGGTGCGGCGGATTTCGCCGGCGGCGTGCTGCCCTCCGGCACCGTCACCTTCGCGCCGGGCCAGCGCACCGCCACCATCGAGGTCGGCATCGCCGGCGACGCGCAGCGCGAGTTCAACGAAAGCTACGTCGTGGCGCTGTCCAACCCCTCCGCCGGGGCGGCGATCGGGCGCGGCACCGCCAAGGGCACGATCATCGACGACGACACGATCTTCGTGCTCGGCGGCGGCCCGGTCTCCGGCACCGCGGCGGCCGACTACTTCCTGGTCGGCCCCGGCCAGCACGAGGTCTCCGGCCTCTCCGGCACCGACCGCTTCGTGTTCGCCCGGTCCGTGGCCACCACCCCCGGCCCCAACGCCACCACGCTGCCGGATTTCGCCGCCGGCCTCGGCGAGCGCATCGACCTGCGCCCGATCGACGCCATCGCCGGCACCCTGGCCAACGATGCCTTCACCTTCATCGGCGCCGCCGCCTTCTCCGGCACGCCCGGCGAGCTGCGCGCCGAGCTGGTGGGCGGCATGGCCATGATCGCCGGCGACACCAACGGCGACGGCACGGCGAACTTCGAGATCCAGGCCTTCGCCGCCGAGGCGCCCAAGGCGAACTGGTTCCTGCTGTGACCCCCGCCCCCCGCCCCGCGCACCGCGGCCGGGGGCTGAGGGCGGCGCGGCATGGCCCAGGACCCCACGTCTCCCCTCGCCCTGGTGGTGGAGGACGACGCGGCCCTGGCCGCCCTGCTGCGCTACAACCTGGAGGAGGAGGGCTTCCGCGTGCAGGAAGCCTCCGACGGCCCCGAGGCCCTGGCGCTGTCCGCCGCCCAGCCGCCGCGCATCGTGCTGCTGGACTGGATGCTGCCCACCCTGTCGGGGCTGGAGGTGTGCCGCCGGATGCGCGCCGATGCCCGCTTCCACGGCGTGCCGATCATCATCGTCACCGCCCGCAACGACGACCGGGACATGATCCGCGCGCTGGAGGCGGGTGCCGACGACTACGTCACCAAGCCGTTCCGCTTCGCCGTCCTGCTCGCGAGAATGCACGCCGCCCTGCGCCGCGCCCAGCCGGTCCTGGCCCCGGTGCGCCTCGCGCATGGCGAGCTCACGCTCGACCTCGCCACCCGCCGCGCCACCCGCCGCGGCCAGCCGGTCGCGCTCGGCCCCACGGAATTCCGCCTGCTGCATTTCCTCATGGACCAGCCAGGCCGCGTCTTCTCGCGCGAGGAGGTGCTCGATGCGCTGTGGGGCCGCCGCGCCCAGGTGGAGCTGCGCACGCTCGATGTCCATGTCGGCCGCCTCCGCCGCGCCCTGGGCGACGACGGCACGCCCGGGCTGATCCGCACCGTGCGCGGCGCCGGCTACGCGCTGGAACCGGCCGCCGGATAGGCCGCCGCCCTCACCCGCGCCGCGCGCCTATCCCACCACCACTGGAATCGGCCGCCCGGCATCCGCCACCTCCAGCGGCGCCGTCCCGCCCGCGTCGCCATCGGTCTGCACCGGCACCGACGCCACCTCGATCGCCACCGACCGGGCCGGCAGCAGCCGCACCCCGCCGAGGCGCGGCAGCAGCCCAAGCGTCAGCCCCAGCCCATAGCGCATGGTCGCCAGCACCCCCGCGCGCTCGAACAGCGCCACCGTGAAGCCCGGGCGGGTCGGGCTCATCTCCGGCGCCAGCAGATGCCGCCCGGCATAAAGCCGCCCCTTCGTCACGATCACGCTGGCCGCCTCGAAGCACCGGTCGTCCACGCGAACCCGCACCACCGGAAAGCCATAGCGCCCCAGCTCCCGCCCCGCCTGCAGCGCATAGGCCGCCGCACCCAGGCGCCGCTTCAGCGGCAGCGAGATGTGGTGCACCACCTGCGCGTCGAAGCCCGCGCCCAGCATCTGCACGAACACCCCGTTGCGCGGAAACGGCGACCCGTCGGTGGAGCGCGCCACGCCGGGCCAGATCTCGCGCGTCCGCGCCGCACCCAGCACGGCGGCAATCCCCTCGGGCTGGAACGGCAGGCCCAGCTCATGCGCCAGCACATTGGCGGTGCCGAGGGGAATGATCCCCAGCTGGCACCCGGTGCCGGCAATGCCGCCCGCCACCTCCGCGATCGTGCCGTCGCCACCGGCGGCCACCACCATCCGCTGGCCCTGCTCCGCCGCCTGGCGGGCAAGCTCCGTGGCATGGCCGGCCCAGCAGGTCTCCACCAGTTCCACCCGCTTGCCGGCCAGCAGCAACGCGTCCAGCACCCGCCACAACATGCGGATACGGCGTCGGCCGGCGGTGGGGTTGTAGATGACGATCATGCCGCCCATTCCCCGCGAACAGCAACCGGGGGGTTCGCGAAGCAACAGCAATGACAGGCAGGCAATGACACTTCGATGACACTTCGCGGGACCTTCAATGATATTGGCGAACGTCCCCAGGCGGCCCGCCATCAGGCGGCGGCGAATCGCGCCACGCCGCGCATTTCCCGCCGCGGCCGCAGCGATGTCACGCAAGCTTCACCCCACCGCCGCCCGTTTCGGCGCTTTCTCGCAACGTCCCGATCAGGAGCGAATCCGCATGCGGCGCGTCGTCATCACGGGCATGGGCATCGTCTGCCCGCTGGGCCACGGGATCGAAACGGTCTGGCGCCGCCTCGTCAACGGGCGCTCGGGCATCCGCCCCATCACCACCTTCAACACCGACCTGCCCAGCCGCGTCGCCGGCCAGGTCCGCTCCTCGGCCTGGGGCACCCAGTCGGAGCCGGCACGGGCCGACCGCCCCGGCCACCTCGCCCGCATCGCCGCGGCCGAGGCGCTGGAGGATGCCGGCTGGCAGCCGCGCACCGCCGAGGCCCAGCTGGCCACGGGGGTTTCGATCGGCTCCGGCTGCGGCGCGCTGGAGGCCCTGAGCGAGGGCGCCCGCCCCGCCGCCGCCATGGACAGCAGCTTCATCCTGCGCGGCATGATCCACAGCATCGCCACCGATCTCGCCCAGCGCTTCGACCTGCACGGCCCCCGGCGCGCCGTCTCCACCGCCTGCTCCTCCGGCGCGCACGCCATCGGCGATGCCGCGCGGATGGTCGCACTCGGCGATGCCGAGGTCATGCTGGCCGGCGGCACGGAGGCCGCCGTCTCGGAGCTCGGCATGGCCGGCTTCGCCGCCGCCCGCGCCCTCTCCACCGGCTTCAACGACACGCCCCACCGCGCCTCCCGCCCCTGGGACCGCGACCGCGACGGCTTCGTCATGGGCGAAGGGGCCGGCATGGTGCTGCTGGAATCGCTGGAACACGCCCGCGCCCGCGGCGCCCGGATCCACGCCGAGCTGGCCGGCTACGGCATGTCCGGCGATGCCTGGCACATCACCTCGCCCAGCGAATCCGGTGACGGCGCCTTCCGCGCCATGCGCAACGCGCTGCGCAGCGCCGGCCTCGCGCCGTCCGACATCGGCTACGTCAACGCCCACGGCACCTCCACCCCCCTGGGCGACGACATCGAGCTGGCCGCCGTGGAGCGCCTGTTCGGCCAGGCCACGCGCGGCCTGGCCATGTCCTCCACCAAATCCGCCACCGGCCACCTGCTCGGCGCGGCCGGCGCCGTGGAGGCCATCTTCTCCGCCCTGGCCATCCGCGACGGCGTGGTGCCCCCCACCCTCAACCTGGAGGCGCCCAGCCGCGCCAGCCCGATCGACCGCATCGCCCGCACCGCGCAGGAACGCCCGGTCCGGGTCGCCATGTCGAACAGCTTCGGCTTCGGCGGCACGAACGCCAGCCTGGTCCTGCGCGCGGTCTGATACCAACCGGCACAATGGCCGACCCTTCCGGCCATTGTGCCGGTTGGTATCGCGCGCGGGGCTGGCCGGTGGCCGCGCGCAAAGCAAAGACTCATACCGGCCCGCGTTGACCCATCCTTCATGGGTCAACATCAAGGCGGGCTGGTATGACCGCCCCCCTCAGCCCGGCGCCGCGGGCAGCAGCCCCGGCGCCGCCCCGCTGCACCAGCCGTGCCACATCCGCCGCAGCAGGGCCTCGAACCCGGCGGCATAGCCCTCGATGTCGCACAGCGGCGAGGCCGCCATGCGCGCCCGCAGCCCCGCCCGGCCGGCCCGCAGCCCCGCGGCGTCGCCAGCCAGCGCCACCGCGATGGCCAGGTAACCCTCCTCGTCCCCGGCCACCCAGTCCGGCCGGCCCAGCGTGCGCAGGAAGCTCGCGCCCATGCGGCCGACGAAGTTGCCGCCCTCCAGCGCCACCACCGGCACCCCCATCCACAGCGCCTGCAGCGTGGTGGTGCCGCCGTTGTAGGGCGTGGGGTCCAGCGCGATGTCGATGTCGCCGTATTCCTGCATCATGTCCGCCAGCCCGCTGGGCCCGCGCAGCACCAGCCGCTCCGCCCCCACGCCCTGCGCGGCGAACAGTGCCCGGTAGCGCGCCTGCACCGCCGCGTCGCCCAGCGAAGGCGCCTTCAGCAGCAGCATCGCCCCCGGCACCGCCCGCACCACCCGCGCCCACAGCGCGATCGTCCGCGGCGACAGCTTCATCGCGTTGTTGAACGACCCGAACACCACCGGCGCCTCCCGCCCGCGCGCCGCCGGCAGCGGATACGCCTCCCCCGGCGCCCAGCAGAACACGCTGTGCGGCAGCTGCGCCACGCCCTCGCTGAACAGCGCCGCATGCGCGGCCGGCGAGACCGTGGCATCGCCGATCAGCCAGTCGATCCGGCTGAGCCCGGTGGAATGCGGATAGCCCAGGAACGTCGCCTGCACCGGCGCCGCCCGCAGCGCGAACACGCCCAGCCGGTGGCTGGAGGTATGGCCCGCGAGATCCACCAGGATGTCGATCCCATCCGCCACGATCGCGCGCCGCAGCGCCGGATCATCCAGCCCCGCCGCCTCCGTCCACCCCGCGGCATGGGCGCGCGCGAGGCTGGTCTGGGCGTCGTGCATCGTGCCGGTATGGTAGATGTGCGCGTGCACCCGCGCGCGGTCGAAGCGCGGCAGCATCGGCTGCAGGAAGATGTTCACCGGGTGCTGCCGGTGCAGGTCCCCGGTCACGAAGCCCACCCGCAGCACCCGCCCGGGATCGCGGCTGTTGGCGAAGCTGTCCCCCGCCGCCATCGCCGCCTCGATCGGCGCGCACAGCCGCCGGTGCAGCGCCGCCACCTCGGCGGCCGACATCCCATCCTGGTACAGCGCCGTCATCGCGATGCTGGAGGCCAGGCGCGAGCGCGGGTCCCCACCCTGGGCATAGGCCTGCTCCAGCACCGCCAGGTGCGACGCCGCATCGCCCATCCGCCCATGCAGTCCCGCCTCGATCAGCCGCGCCTCGGCAAGGCCCGGCGCCACCTCCCGCAGCCGCGCCAGCGTCGCCCGGCAGTCCCCCAGCGCATACACCTCGGACTGGATGCGCCCCAGCGCCAGCAGCGCCGGCACGCTCGCCGGCCGCAGCTCCAGCGCCTTGCGCAGCACCGCGATCGCCTCCTGCCAGTAGTTGTGCCCATACACCCGCGCCGCCAGCGCGATCAGGAAGTCCACGTTGTTGGACATGGAGGCCCGCGCGAACGCCTTCTCCGCGGCTTCCACCTTGCCCACGCGCAGCAGCGCCTCGCCCAGATACATCATGGAGCCATGGCGCAGCGGCCGCAGGCCCACCAGCCCCGCCAGCGCCGCCACCGCCCCTTCGGCATCCCCGGCATTCAGCCGCCACACGCCAAGCCAGTGCAGCGTCTCCCCCGGCAGGAACTCCAGCCCCTGCGCGATTTGCGCCGCCTCGGCCGCCGCCGCCGCGTCCCCGCCGGGCAGCTCGCGCAGCCGCGCCAGGTACAGCCAGCTCAGCCAATCCCCCGGGCACCGCGCCACCTGCGCCGCGAAGTCCCGC
>CANHCJ010000073.1 GCA_947458025.1 Rhodospirillales bacterium
CCCCCCCCACCCCGTACACCCCTCCCATGGCCGCCCCGCCCGGAACCCCAGCCCTCTGCCGCGATTGCGGCGCCGATCCCGGCGACGCCCCCGCCTGCCCGTCCTGCGGCCACCGCCGCATCGTCCGCCACCCGGAGCTGCTCACCCTCACCATCGCCCATGTCGATTGCGACGCCTTCTACGCCAGCGTCGAAAAGCGCGACCGGCCGGAGCTCCTCTCCCGCCCCGTCATCGTCGGCGGCGGCGTCCGCGGCGTCGTCTCCGCCGCCTGCTACGTCGCCCGCATCCACGGCGTGCGCAGCGCCATGCCCATGTTCAAGGCCCTGAAGGCCTGCCCCGACGCCGTCGTCATCAAGCCCGACTTCGCCAAATACACCGCCGCCGCCCGCCAGATCCGCGCCCTGATGGAACGCCTCACCCCCCTCGTCCAACCCCTCTCGATCGACGAGGCCGTCCTCGACCTCGCCGGCACCCAGGCCCTGCACGGCGCACCCCCCGCCGCCGTCCTGGCCCGCTTCGCCCTGGAGGTCGAAAAGCAGGTCGGCGTCACCGTCTCCATCGGCCTGGCCCGCAACCGCCTCATGGCCAAGATCGCCGCCGGGCGGGACAAGCCGCGCGGCTTCTGCGTCATCGGCCAGGAAGCCCCCGCCCTCCTCGCCCCGGAACCCGTCCGCCTCCTCCCCGGCATCGGCCCCGCCTTCGCCAAGAAGCTCGAATCCCTCGGCATCACCCGCCTCGCCCACCTCCAGGCGCTCGACGAACCCACCGCCCGCCGCCGCCTCGGCGAAGACGGCCCCGCCCTCGTCCAACGCGCCCTCGGCCAGGACAGCCGCCTCGTCCATCCGGACCGCGACACCAAGTCGATCAGCGCCGAAACCACCTTCAACACCGACCTCGCCGACCAGGCCACCCTGGAAAAGGAGCTCTGGCGCCTGGCCGAAAAACTCGCCAACCGCCTGCGCGCCTCCGACTACGCCGCCGCCGGCGTGGTCCTGAAACTGAAAACAGCCGCCTTCGCCCAGCGCACCCGCACCCAGCGCCTGCCCCACCCCACCCGCCTGCCCGACCTGCTCTTCGAAACCGCCCGAACCCTGCTGGCCCGCGAGGTCGACGGCACCCAGTACCGCCTCATCGGCATCGGCGCCCAACCGCTGGCCCCCGCCGCCAGCGCCGACCCGCCCGACCTCGCCGACCCCGGCCAACCCCGCCGCGCCGCGGCACAATCCGCCATCGACGCCTTGCGGGCGAAGTTCGGGGCGGGGGCGGTGGTGAGGGGAAGGGGATTCAAGTAAGAGTCTTCTTTTTTCTGAAGAAAAAAGAAGCAAAAAAGACTTTACCCGTTTGGTGCGGAGAGGACTCGATCCAAGCGGATAAAAGTTTTTTGGTTCTTTTTTTCAAAAAAGAACATCTTTACTTCAACTCCGGCACCCGCTCCAGCAGCGCCGCCTGCAGCGCCTCCCGCCGCTCCCACAGCGACCGGTACCACGCCGTCCGCTCCCGCATCTGGTAGGCCAGCATCCGTTCCCGCGCGATCCCCGCCCGCGCCTGCTCGGCGATGCCGCGCGCCTTCTCGGGGTTGCCCGCCAGCCAGGCCAGCCGGTCGAACAGCGCCGGCGGATCGGCGAAGATCAACCCGTTCACCCCGTCGCGGATGCTCGCCGCATAGGCGGTGGGCGACGCCAGGGCCACCGCCCGGTGCGACGCCGCCTCCAGGAACTTGAGGTCGGATTTGCACCGGTTGAACAGCGTGTCGCGCAGCGGCATGAACGACACCTCGCAGCGGGACAGCAGGCCCAGGTAGGTCTCGTAGTCGCACAGCGGCGTGAAGTTCTTGTGCGGCGTGTCCAGCGCCTCGAAGAACGCCTGGTCCGCCACCACCTCGAACCGCAGCCGCCCGGCCGCCTGGCGCGAAGCGGCGTTGATCGCCTCGATGTGCCCCGGCCAGTCGTGCTCGCGGTTCAGCGCCGCGAACAGCACCGTCAGCTGCTCCGGCGCGGCGAAGTTCGCCGGCTCCGGCAGCTCGCTGATGGCATTGGGAAACACCGCCACCTCCGGGTTCTCGCGCCCGAACACCTCGGCCAGCGCCGGGGTGGAGGTCTGGATCGCATGCACCGCGCGGAAGTTCAGCACGTCGGAGCGGTGCAGGATCGGAATCTGCGAGGGATGGTCGTCGAACTCGCACACCACCACCCAGCCGCGCCGGATCAGCAGGCGCAGCGACTCGCGCCCCAGCGCCCCCATCAGCGCCGGCCGGTGCAGGATGAACACGCCCGGCGCGCCCGCCAGGTCCGGCACCTCCTCGAGCGCCCCGGCCAGCGCGGTGGCGATCGCCGGCTCGCGCGCCAGGCCCGCCATCGGCTCCACTACCCGCACCTGGCTCACGCCCCCCACCGGCGGCAGCATGGTCGAAAGCACCCGCAGCATCCGCCCCGGCGCCCGCGCGGCGCGCCACACCAGGAAGGGCGGCATCTCGGCCGCATCCAGCGCCTGCAGCCCGGCGCCGACGAGAAGCGAATGCTGCGCCTGCAGGTCCCCCTGCGGCAGGCACAGCACCAGCACCCCCTCGTCCGAGAGCATCCGGCCCAGTTCCGCCAGCAGCGCCTCGCTGCCGCAGGCCCCGGGCGAGACCACGATGCCATCCAGCGGCGGCAGTGCCGGCAGCAGGTCGCGCTCCGGCGCCAGGCAGTACGCCTGGTCCAGCACCGCCCCGGCCCGCGCCGCCAGCGCCGGGTCGGGCTCGATCCCGATCAGCCGGCACGCCGGGTTGCGCCGCCGGAACGCGGCCAGCGCGGCCCCGTCGCCGCAGCCGAGATGCAGGACCACGGCGGCGGAGAGCGGCAGCTTCTCCACCAACGCGCCGGGGCCGGGAGGGTTGGATTGCAACACGGTCTCCGTCCGATCGCCCGACCCTACCCCGCGGCCGGGCCCGGGGGTAGGGTGGCCGGCATTCCTTGCGCCGATGTGAAGGAGCCCCCGCGATGCGGATCCGCCCCGCCGACGCCGCCGACCTGCCGGCGGTGGAGCGCATCGTGCGCGACGCCTACACCAAGTACATCGCCCGCATCGGCAAGCCGCCCGGCCCGATGCAGGACGACTACGCCGCCCTGATCCGCGGCCACCAGGTCTGGGTCACGGGCGAACCCGTCCAGGGCGCCATCGTGCTGCTGGCCGAGCCCGACCACCTGCTGCTGGACAACGTCGCCGTCGACCCCGCCGCCCAGGGCACGGGCCTCGGCCGCGCCCTGATCGCCTTCGCCGAAGCCGAGGCCCGCCGCCGCGGCTACACGGAGCTGCGCCTCTACACCCACGAGAAGATGGTGGAGAACATCGCCCTCTACCGCCGCACCGGCTGGACCGAGACCGGCCGCGGCGAGGAGAAGGGCTTCGCCCGCGTGTTCTTCCGCAAACAGGCCCCTACCTGACGTAGCGCCAGTCGAACCGGTCCCCGTCAGCCTTGATCCGTCCCACCGTGGGCGTGGGGAAGTGGATCGGCAGCACGAAGGTGTCGGTATCGGCCACCGAGGCGAGGAACCCGCGCCGGGAGGCCGCGGCCTGCTTGGCGTCGATGTCGAAGATGGTCGACCACTCCGGCTCCCGGCATTGCAGGGCGTGGTGCATCATGTCCCCGGTCACCACCGCGCGCTGGCCCTTGGAGAAGATGTTCACGCAGCAATGGCACGGCGAATGGCCGGGCGTGGGGGTGAGGGTGATGGTGTCGTCCAGCGCGTAGTCGTCATCCACCAGCAGCGCCTGGCCCGCCTCCACGATCGGCAGGCAGTTCATCGTCCACACCTGCCCCGGCGGATTGTCGCCGCGCTTCGTGGCCGCTTCCCAGTACTCGTATTCGCGCTTGTGGAAGACGTACTTGGCGTTCGGGAAGGTCGGCACCCAGCGCCCGTCGCGCAGCACCGTGTTCCAGCCGCAATGGTCGATGTGCAGGTGGGTGCAGAACACGTAGTCGATCTTGTCGAACGAAAGCCCAGCCGCCTTGAAGCCGGCCAGCCACGGCGTCTTGTCGAAATCCATCGGGGCCGGATAGCCCTTGTCCTCCCCGGTGCAGGTATCCACCAGGATGGTGTGCTTCGGCGTGCGCACCACGAAGGTCTGGTAGGTGATCACCATGCGGCCGGAGGCGGGGTCGAACACCTCCGGCTCCATGGTCTGCAGGTGCCGCGCGGCCACCGCGGCGTCGTAGGCCGGGAACATCGCCTCCGGCTTCCGCCACGGCCCGTCGCGCTCGATGATGCTGGTGATCTCGACGTCGCCGATTTTCAGCGTGCGCATGCCATTCCTCCCCCGCGTGCCCGCGAACCGTAGCGGGCGCGCGCCGGGGGGGGAAGGCCGGCCCGGCTACAGCACGAACCAGTTCGCCTGCACCGGGCCGGGGTTGGAGAGGAAGATGCTCAGCTCCGGCGTGGCATCGGCATCGGTGCTGCCGTACACGGCGCGCAGGGCACCGAGGTCTTCCCAGCGCAGCTGGCCCGGGGCGGTGAAGGCCGCGGTGCCGATGAAGGTGAAGGCGTCGTTCGCCCCGCCGGCGATCGCGTCGATCGCGGAAAGGTCGAGCGTCTCGCTGGAGGCCGGGCTGAAATCGCCGATGAAGGTGGCGTTGGTGGCGCCATCGCCCAGGGCGGAGGGCTGGAACAGGAACTGGTCGCGCCCACCCAGCGCCAGCAGCGTGTCGACGCCGCCGCCGAGCACGAAGGTCTCGATCCCCGCGGTGCCGCGCAGCGCCTGGTCTGCCGCGGTGCTGACGATGTCGTCGTTCAGGATCGCACCGGTGGCGCTCGCCGTGCCCAGGGTGACACCGGCCTGCACGCCCGAGAGGGTGATGGTGAAGCTCTCGTTCAGCTCGGCGGCGATGTCGCCGGCCACGTTCACGGTCACCACCACGCTGGCCTGCCCGGCCAGGAAGGCCACGCGGCCGGAGGGCAGCTGGCCGCCGGCGAAATCGGCGGCATTGGCCGCCCCGGTGCCGGACACGCCGCCGCCGGAAACCGCCCAGTCGGCGCTGGCCGTGCCGGTGAGCACGCCGCTGCGCGTGACGGTGAAGGTGAAGGCGGTGCTGCCGGTGCTGCCTTCGATCTTCTGCGCCGCCAGCCGCGCGATCGACAGCGTGCCGGTCCCTGCCGTGTCGTCGTTCCACACCAGCCCGGTGGCGCTGGCGACACCCAGCTCGGCGTTCTGCGAGAGGTTGCCGAGCGTCACGGTGAAGCTCTCGTTCAGCTCGGCCGCGGTGTCACCCGCGATCTGCACGGTCACCACCTTGGCAACCTCGCCGGCGGCGAAGCTCACGCTGCCCTTGGGAAGGGCCCCGCCGACGAAATCGCCCGCCGTGGCGGCGTTCGTGCCGGCCACGCCGCCGCCGGTCACCGCCCAGTCCGCCGCCGTGGCCCCCGTTGTGCTGCCGCTGCGGGTGACCTGGAAGGTGAAGTCGGTGGCGCCGCTCTGGCCTTCGGAGCGCGAGGCGCGCAGCCGCGCGATCGAGAGCCGGCCGGTCCCGAAGCTGTCGTCGTTCCGGATGATCGCCCCGGCGCTGGCGGTGGTGATGGTGGCCCCGGCCGAGGGGGAGGAGAGCGTGACGGCGAAGCGCTCGTTGTTCTCCACGAAGCGGTCGGCGGCGACGTTCACGGTCACCAGCTGGGTCTTCTGGCCGGCGGCGAAGCTGACCGTGCCGGTGGGCAGCACCCCGCCGGGGAAATCCGCCGCATTGGCCGGCGTGGTGCCGGAGCCGGAGCTGCCGGCCACCGACCACTTGGCGGTGGTGACCTGGGCCAGGTTGCCGGTGCGGGTGACGGTGAAGGTATAGGGCGTCGGCGCCGGCCCGCTGCCTTCCGGCTTGTTGGCGCTGGTGGCGGCGATGGAAAGGTTGGTGTCGTCGTTCAGGATCGTCGCCGAGGCCTTGCCGATCTCGAGCCCGGTTCCGTTGTCGATCACGGTGAGGGTGAAGCTCTCGTTCAGCTCGGCGGCGGTGTCGGCGGCCACGGGCACGATGATCGTGGCGGTGGCGTTGCTGAGGCCCACCGCCGCCGTGCCGGACGGCAGGAAGCCGCCGACGAAATCGGCGGCATCGGCCGAGACGGTGCCAGGCGCGGTGCCGGGGCCGACCTTCCAGCTGAAGCTCGGGGTGAAGTTGCGCGGCGGGGCGGGGTCGAGGGTGATGGTGAAGGCATAGGCGGTGCTGCCGCCGGCGCTGCCCTCCGCCTGCGTGGCCTTGGCGATCGAGAGCGCGGCCTTGTAGTCGTCGTTGGAGATGAAGGAGTCGGCGCTGGCCTTGAGGAAGGTCGACCCCGGGCCAGGGGTCGACACCGTGACGGTATAGCCTTCGCGCGGCTCGATCAGGCTGTCGTTCAGCACGGGGATGAGGAGGGTGGCCTGGTCCTTGCCGGCCGGGATCGCCAGCGTGCCGGTCATCGCCTTGAAGTCCGCGGCATCGGCCGGATTCTCGCCGCTGCCGGTGATGGTCCAGGTGATCGTGCGCGGGATGCTGAGGTCGCCCTCCAGCTCCACGCGGAAGTTCGGCGTCGAGATCGCCCCGAGGCCGCTCTCCAGCCCGATATAGGGGGTGGAGGGCGGGCGCAGGATCAGCGCGGTGTCGTCGTTGCGGACGTTGATGCCGGTGATCGGCTCGATGCCGACCGCGCTGCCGGCCGGCAGGTCCACCAGCCGCAGCTTGAAGGCCTCGTTCGGCTCCACATCGGCATCGTCCACCACCTGCACGGCAACGGTGGCCGTCTCCTGCCCCGGCGCGAAGGTGACGGTGCCGAAGATGGCGGCGAGATCGTCCTCGTCCATGGGGAACAGGCCGACGTTGAGGTCCATCGCCCAGCCGACCACCTGCTGGGAGGAGATGTCGCCCCGCCGGGTGATGGTATAGGTCGGGGGTGCGGCGGCGAACTCGCCCTCGCGTGCGTCCGAGATCGCCGGCAGGGCGAGGTCGAACATCGTGGTGTAGCCCTGGATGGCCAGGTTGGCGGTGGCGCTCGGCACCCCCTCCGGCACCGGCAGCACCGCGCCGCCGGTGGGGTTGCTGATCGCCAGGGTGATGATCTCGTTCGTCTCGGGCTGGTCGGCCTGCAGCAGCGTGACGTTGAAGGTGGCCGAAAGCTGCCCGGCCGGGATGGTGACGGTGCCGGGGGCGTCGATGAAGTCCACGCCCTTGGTTGCCCCGTTCTCGAACAGGGCGACATCCACGGTCACCGGCAGGCTGCTTAGCCGGTTGAGGAAGACGGTCATCGCCACCGGCACGTTGCCGCCGGCGGCGTCGATGGTCTCATGGTCGGCGATGTCGACGATGAGCGGCAGATCTTCGTCGTCGACGATCATCACGGTGCCGCTGCCGTCGGTGATGGTGCTGCCTTGCGGGTTGGACAGGACCACGCGGAAGGTCTCGCTGCCCTCGGCGGCCTTGTCGCCCTTCACCATGATGGAGATGGTCTCGGACGTGTCGCCGGGGCCGAAGAAGACGGTGCCGGAGGCGTTGGCGTCGAAATCGAAGAAGCCGGCGGTGCCGAACGCGGTGGCCCAGTCCACCGACACCCCGACGGCCGACGGCGCAGGCAGGGTGATCTGGACATCCACGAAGGTATCGCCGTTGATCTCCGTGACCTTGGCGTCGCCGACGCTGATGCCGTCGTCGTCGATGATCAGCGCGCTGGCCTTGCCCACCGCGATGCCGGTGTTCGGCGAGGGCGCGGAGAGCACCAGCGAGAACTGCTCGTTCGCCTCGGCGTTGTCGGTGTCGCCGATGATCGCCACCTTGACGGTCTGGCTGGTGGTGCCGGGCGCGAAGGTGAGCGTGCCGTTGAGCGCCGTGTAGTCCTGCCCCTGGAAGGCGGTGCCGGAGCTGGTGCCGAACGACACCGTTGCCTCCGCGGCGAGCGGGGAGCCGAGCGTGACGGTGAACTCGGCGAAGTTTCCGCCCGCGCCCTCGGTCACCACCACGTCGGTGACCGAGAAGCCGTCGTCGTCGAGGATGGTGCCGGTGGCGATGGGCGTCTGGCCCGGCAGCGCCTCGGAGGTGAGGAGGGCGGAGAATTCCTGGATCGCCTCCACCTCGGTGTCGGAGACCAGCGGAACGGCGAAGCTGGCCTTGGTTGTGCCCGGGGCGAAGGTGATGGTGCCGCCGGTGGCCTTGAAATCCGCGGCGTTCGCGGTGCCGCCGGCCAGGGAATAGCTGGCCACCAGCGGGCTGGCCTGGGGTGCCGAAAGCGTGGCGGTGAACACCATGCTGCCGGCGGATTCGCGCGTGGGGGCGGCGTACAGCGCAAGGGTGGGCGTGGCGGGCGGGGCCAGGTCGTCGTCGGCGATCTGCACGAGGCCGGTGGGGTTGGCCAGCCCGCCGCCATTGGGGTTCGAGAGCTGGATGCGGAAGGTTTCCGTGGTCTCCGGCACGGAATCCTGGATCACCGGCACCAGGATGGTCTGGCTGGCGATGCCGGGCTTGAAGAACACGATGCCGGAGCGCGGCAGGTAGTCCTGGTAGGGCAGTGCCGTGAGGGACTCGGTGGCGTAGGACACCGACCCCGCGGCGACGACGCTGGTGCGCTGGATGGTGACCGCGACCATGCGCGGCCCGAGGCCGGTGCCCTCCACGATCCGCACCGGGCCGACCGAGAATTCCGGCTCGATCACGCCGGCGCGCGAGCGGAACTCGTAGCGCCCGGGGTCGCCGACATTGGAACCCTCGTCCAGCGCCAGCAGGCCGGCGGGGGTGCCGGAGCCGGGCAGGTGCAGCACGTTCACGCCGTTGCCGTCGGAGATGACGGCCTGGCCGATGCGCCCCGCGGTGGAGCTGTGCCAGTCGATCGCCTCGTAGTTGAACCGGATGTCGAAATCGTCGCCCTGGACGCCGCCGGGCACGGCGGAGAGGCGCAGCTGGAAGGCGTTGGCCGCGTCGGTCTGGATGGCGAAACGGCCGACATCGTCCCAGGTGACGGTGACGGTGCCGGAGGCGGCGTCGAGGTCGTACTAGACCCGGTTGGCGCCGGTGGAGGTGCCGCCCGGGGAGGGCGCGAAGGCGCCGCCGCGCGTGTCCACGTCGGCCAGGAAGGGGGCGATGATCGTGCGGTTGCCCGATGCGAGGACGGTGGTGCTGGCACTGCCGACGGGCACGCCGAAGCTCACGTTGCCGTTGTTGTTGACGAACAGCCCCTGGTAGACAACGCCGAACACGTTGATTCCACGCGGAAACAGCTGGCGCAGGTCGATGAAGCCGGAGCTGTTGTCGTCGCCGACCGCCAGCGCGTTCTCGCCGAAGCCGGCCGGGCCGCCCAGGCCGGTGATCAGGTTGGTGGCCATCCGTCATTCCCCCGTTTTCGTCGCGTGGCAGGCACGTGCGGCAAAGCGGCGCCGGATGGTCGGGCGCGGTCTGGACCCCTTGGCGCGAGGTTAACGCGCCCGGGGGACACTAAACGACATTCATCGATACACAACCGTGCTCCCCGCACACGGCCGCGCGGCGCCGGGGCGCCCTATCGCCCCACGCCGCGCACGCGCTCGCGCAGCACGATGTAGAGGCCGGCGGCGACGATGATGGCCGCACCCGTCACCATCGCCGGCGTGGGGATCTCGGCGAACACGAGGTAGCCGAGGATCGTCGCCCAGACGATGCTGACATAGTTGAACGGCGTGATCACCGAGGCCGGCGCCAGCTGCAGGCCGCGGTTGATGCACCAGTAGCCGACCAGCGACAGCACGCCGACCAGGGCGAGGATGGCGGCATCGGCCGGGCCGGGCATGATCCAGCCGCCGACCAGGCTGGTGGGCGGGTTCAGCGGCCAGGCGGAGAGCCCCGTGATCAGCAGCAGCGGCACCACCTGCACGCCCACCAGCAGCGTGGTGGGCGTGCCGCGCAGGGGGCGGGTCATGACCAGCGAGATGGCGTACATCACGCTGCCGGCCACCGAGACGGCGGCATGGATGGTGAAGGACATGCCGGAGGGTTGCAGCGCCACCACCACGCCGCCGAAGCCGGCCAGCACGGCGAGCCAGCGGCGCCAGCCCACGTCCTCGCGCAGGAAGATCGCCGACATGGCGGTGACGTAGATCGGGCCGGCCAGGTAGATCGTGGTGCCGCCGGCCAGCGGCAGCTCCACGATCGCCCAGTAGAAGCACACCACCTCCACCGCCGAGAGGATGGCGCGCCAGACATGCAGCCAGGGGCGGCCGGCCGCGCGCATGGCGCGGATGTCCTCACGCGAGATCAGGAAGGCCAGGATGGTCAGCACCACCACGCAGCGCACGAACAGGATCTGGCCGACCGGGTAGCCGCCGGTGAGCCACTTCGCCAACGCGTTGCTGCAGGCGAACACGAACACGCCCAGCATCGTCACGCCGATGCCGACCAGCAGGCGCGAGGCATCGGCACGGGCGGCGGCGCTGCCGGACATCAGACGGGCGCCAGATACCGGTGCGGCGGGGGCGGCAGGATGACGGTGACCGGGTCCCCCGCGCGCACGATGCCGCCGCGGCGGACGGTGGACATGATGCCGGCCTTGCGCACCAGCCCGCGCTCCGTCTGCTCCAGCGAGGCGGCCATCAGGCCCGGCGCGAAGCGGTCCAGCTGCAGGCAGGGGTTGCGCAGGCCGGTCACCGCGATCTCGGCCTGATCGCCCAGGCGCAGGATGGTGCCGACGGGCAGGGCCAGCAGGTCGATGCCGGCGGTGGTGACGTTCTCGCCCATGTCGCCGGGGGCGAGGGTGAACCCTTGCGCGGCCAGCTCGGCGAACAGCTCGGCGTGGATCAGGTGGACCTGGCGCAGGTTCGGCTGGGCCGGGTTGCGCGCAACGCGGGAGCGGTGGCGGACGGTGACGCCGGCATGGGCGTCGCCCTCCACGCCCAGGCCCTCCACCAGGGTGATGGCGGGTTCCGTCTGCTTGCTGAAGCGGTGCCGCGGGCTGCGCGCCACCGCCAGGACCGTGGCCATGCGGCGCGCTCCGTGCGGGAGGCGCGATGAGGCGGCGCGGCGGGCGCGATGTCCAGACGGGATTTTGCGCGGCTGCCGTTCGCCTTCATGATCGCGGCATACGCGGAGGGACGGCGCATGGACTGGAAGGCGGGGATCGCGGCGGCGGAAGGGATTGCCGGCGGGTGGAATGCGGAGGGCGGCCCGGGTGGCGCCATCCTGCTGTTCGATGCCGGCGGGCTGCGCGGGGCGGCCTGCGGCGGCTATGCCAGCATCGAGCACGGGCTGCGCTTCGGCCCCGACACGGCGATGCGCTACGCCTCCATCAGCAAGCATTTCCTGTGCGGGATGCTGGCGATGGACGGCCGGATCGGCTTCGGCGACACGCTGGGGCAGCATATCGAGGCCGGCGCGGTGCAGGGCCCGGTGACGGTGGGCCGCGCGCTGGACATGACCAGCGGCCTGGCCGATGCGGCGCCGACGCTGTGGCTGCTGGGCAATTCCTCCAGCACCGCGATGGACCGGCACGCGCTGCTCCGCTTCGTCACCGGCATCGACGGGCTGAACTACGCGCCGGGCACGGAGGTGTCGTACACCAACAGCGGCTACCGCATGGTGCAGGCGGCGCTGGAGGCCAAGGGCGTGGACTATGCCGCCGCGCTGCGCGAGACCTTCTTCCGCCCGCTGGGGCTCACCATGCACCTGCCGGAGGACGAGACCGAGCCGGTGCCGGGGCTCGCCACCGGCTATTGGAAAGGCCCCCAAGGGTGGCGGCGCGGGCGCTACGGCCTGCACTACTCCGCCTCGGGCGGCATCACCGGCACGGCGCGGGACCTGGCCAGCTGGGCGCAGGCGCTGCTGACGGGCCGCGGGCCGGCGGCGGGGCTGCTGCGCATGCTCTCGGCGCCGCGCACGCTGCTGGACGGGACCGTCACCGGCTATGGCCTGGGGCTGGCCCACGCGCCGCTGGGGGATATCGAGCTGGTGGGGCATGGCGGCTCGCTGCCCGGCTACAAGAACCACTTCCTGGTGGCGCCCAAGCTGGGCGTCGGCGTGGTGCTGCTGGCCAACCGGGAGGAGATCGACCCGATGGCGCTGTGCCTCCAGGTGCTCTCCGCCCTCACGGGCATCGCGGAGCCGGCGCGCGCGCCCAGCCTGCTGCCGGAAGGCCGCTTCATCGCCGAGGACGCGCCGGTGTGGATCGAGCACAAGGACGGGGTGCTGAGCTACCTCGACGCGCAGGGCACGCTGTTCCGCGACGGCGACTGGGCGATCAGCCGCGCGGTGGAAATGCCGATCCGGCTGCGCGCGGAAGGGGGCGCGATCGTGGGCCATATCGGCCATGCGGCGCGGCGCTTCCGCCCGGCGACCGGCGCCGGGGTGCGGCCGGAATGGGCCGGCGAATGGGTGTGCCCGGGCCAGGGCGGGCGGTTCACCATCGCCTGCGACGGCAGCCGCGCGGTGCTGACCTCCGGCGCCGGGCCGATGCGCCGGGAGCTGGACCTGCTGCCGATCGCCAGCGACATGGCGCTGATGGAACGCCAGGACGGGCCGTGGAAGCAGCGCGCGCTGCTGCACTTCACGCAGGCGGGGGTGCGGCTGATCGTGAACCGCTCAAGGATTCTGCGGTTCGAAAGAAAGTAAGGGTCTTCTTTTTTCTGAAGAAAAAAGAAGCAAAAAAGACTTTTTCCGTTTGATGCGGATGGGGACGCATCAAACGGGGAAAAGTTTTTTGGTTCTTTTTTTCAAAAAAGAACCGCTTGCTTAACTCACCGAAGGCCCGCACCGCTCCCACACCACCGCCGCGGCCTCCCCTTCCTGCACCCGCACCCGGTATTCGCCCATCAGCACCATGCGCACCCTGTTGCCCGCGCCCGGCTCTCCGGCCGGGACGGTGTAGGCGAAGTCGTGGCGGCCGTAGTCGCCTTCGGCGCGGTTGCCGCCGGGGGTGAGGATGCTGGGCCCCGCGATCACCATGCGGCGGCCTTTCTCGTGGCACCAGGCGCCGTCGATGGCATCGGCGCGCGCTTCGGCCGGAAGAAGGGCGGCGGCGCAGGCAAGCAGGGCGAGGGCGATGCGGGGCATGCCGGCCTCCTTGGTGGGATGCCGGCAGCCTAGCGCCCGGGCGGGCCGGAACGGAAGGGCAATGGCGGCTACTGCGTGGCGCCGACGGGGGCCACGGACTTCACCGCCGAGAAATCCACCGTCAGCCCGCCAAGCTGCAGCTTCACCGCGTTGTCCTGCTGCGACACGCCGGTGGCGGTGCCGAGCACGGTGAAGGGCAGCGCGCGGGTGGAGCCGTCGGCGTTGTTGCCGATGACGGCCACGCGGTAGGCGCCGTCGCGCAGCAGGGTTCCGTTGCCGTTGCGGCCGTTCCAGGTCCAGTCGTTGCTGCCGGTGCGGGCCTGCACCAGGCCTTCGGCCACCTTGGTGCCGTTGGGGGCGAAGACGGCGACGGCGACCGGCCCGTCGGTGGGCGAGGTGAACTTCACCGTGGCGTTGCCGTTCTGCAGCGCGAGCTGGTCGGAGGCGACTTCCACCCGGCGGCCGACCATGGAGGAGGACTGGATCACCTGGCCGCTCTGGGTGAGGTTGATCAGCTGGCCGAGGCTGCGGTTGGTGTTGATCTGCTGTTCCACGCTGGCGAACTGCACGAGCTGGCTGGTGAACTGGTTGGTGTCCAGCGGGCTGGTGGGGTCCTGGTTCTTCAGCTGCGTCATCAGCAGGGTGAGGAAGGTCTGGAAGTTGGAGGAGAGCGAGCCGAGCGCGGTGGAGCCGGTGGCGGCGGCCGGGGTGGCGCCGGCGGGCAGCCCGGCGGGGGAAAGGGCGTGGTTGGTGGGGGACAGGGCCATGGCGGTGCGCTCCG
>CANHCJ010000074.1 GCA_947458025.1 Rhodospirillales bacterium
CTTAAGTGCGCCCTACGTTCTTACTTGAGCTTTTGACTCCGCGAGGCCGAAGGCGACGAGGAGGAAGGTGAGGCCGCCGAATTCGATGGAGAAGGCGTTCATGCTGCTGGCGAGGGGCCAGAAGGCGGCGACGTAGGTGGCGAAGAGGGCAACCCTGAGCGGGGCGGGGTGGCGCCAGAGGCCGCGGGCGAGGGCCAGGCCCCAGGCCAGGACCATGGCGGTGTAGAGCGCCAGGCCCGGCAGGCCGGCGTCGGTGACGGCCTGGAGGTACATGTTGTGGGGGTGCAGGTTGCAGCCGAGCGCGCCGCCGCCGGTATCGGCCGGGTTGGTGGCGTGGGTCCAGCCGCGCCAGTAGCGTTCCTGCATGCAGCCGCTGCGGAAGCCTTCGAAGCCCCGCCCGGTGAGGGGGTGGTCCTGGGCGATGGCGATGGCGCGGGAGGCGACCTGGCCGTAGTTGCTTTCGGGCAGGATGGCCATCTGGGTCGTGAACTTGGTGACCAGGCGGTAGAAGGTGGGGGGGGCGACCACGGCCGAGGCGGCGACGAGCAGGGCGCCGAGGGCCAGGGCGGCGGCGACCGGCAGGCGCAGCCGGGGCAGGAAGACGGCCGCGACGCCCATGGCCAGCACGGTGAGCAGCACCGGCATGCGCTGGCCGATCAGCACCACGCAGGCGACCGCGGCGGCGGCGAGGAGGGCGGCGGCGACGGGGCGCCACCATTCGCGCCCGGCTTCGAGCAGGCGGCCGATCGGCGGGATGAGGGCGACGGGCAGCAGGCGGGCGAGGGGCGGGCCGGCGCGGGGCTTCTGGAACGGGCCGGTGAGCTCGCCATCGCCCCAGCGTGGGTAGCCGGCGAGGTTGCGGCCGGTGGTGGCCTGGATCACGGCGGACAGGCCGATCCAGGCGGCGCAGGCGGCGAGCACGGCCCAGAGCCAGCGGCGGATGGCGGGATCGGCCAGCACGACGTGTTCCAGCGCGGCGACGAAGAGGATGTAGCGGCCGACGACGAGGGCCTGGGTGAGGGAGCGGCCGCCGCCCTCGCCGATGCCGGGCAGCGAGCAGAAGATGGCCCAGCCCCACCAGACCAGGGCGATGCGCACCCAGGGGCGGCGCAGCCAGGACCAGTCGCGCAGCAGGCCGGAGCGGCAGAGGAAGAGCAGCAGGATGATGGCGATCAGCGCCTCCGCCACCGCGAAGGCGTGCAGCATGCCGGGCGGGATGCCGAGGACGCAGAAGGCGGCGGCGCGGTCCAGCCGGGCGGCGAGCGGGGCGGGGCTGCGGGGCAGGGCAGGCGCGAGGGGGCTCATCGCGTGGCGGGGGCGGCCGTGGCGCGGCTTTCGAGCAGGACGGGGCCGAAGAGGAAGGCGGCGCAGAACAGGGCGGGCAGGGCGGCGCGCAGCCAGAGCAGGGGGATCAGCTCGTGCATGCGTACGGCCAGGCTGTCGAGTGCCAGGCCCGTGGCGACCAGGGCGACGACGGCGCAGATGCCTAGGAAGGGGCGGAGCAGGCCGCCATGGCGGCGGAAGGCGCCGCCGAGCACGGCGACGAGGGCGACCATGGTGAAGCTGAGCGTGGTGAGCGGGGCGGAGAGGCGGCGATGGGCTTCCACCCGCCACTTGGGGATGTCGCGCGGCATGACCACGCCTTCGGGCGGGTTGAGCAGGCCGGCGATGGACATTTCCGCGGGGTCGCGCAGGCGGATGCCGGTGGTGCGGGTGGGGGCGGCGAGATCGACCCAGTTTTCCTTGAATGACAGGACGTTGAGCTGGCCGGTTCGCTGATCTATGACCTGGCGGGTGCCGTTTTCGAGCAGGACGCGCGGGCCGTTGGCGCCATCCATGAGGCGGCCGGTTTCGGCCAGGATGGTGGCGCGCTGGGACTTGTCGCGGGCGTCATCGACCATGATGCCGCGCAGCGCGCCGTCGGGCTGCTTGGCGCGGACATAGACCACGAGGTCGTCCGAGACGGTGGTGAAGACGCCTTCCTGGAGGAGGAAGGCGGCGATGTGGTTGCGGATCTCCCACTGGTATTCGCGGAAGGAGGTGGCGCTGGCGGGGACGAGCCAGAGGTTGAGCGCGTAGTGCGCGCCCATGGCGACGACGGCGACGGCCAGGGCGGGGCGGGCCATGGCGAAGGGGGAGAGGCCGGCGGCGCGCATGACGGTGAGCTCGCGGTCCATCGACAGGCGCTGGTAGAGGAACTGGACCACGACGAAGGTGGTGATGGGCAGGATGATGGAGACGAAGCCGGGGATGAGCAGGCCGGTGAGCTTGAGGAAGACGGTGAAGGAGAGGCCGCGGTTGACGACCAGCTCCACGAAGCGGAGCGACTGGGTGAGCCAGATGAGGGCGACCAGTCCGAGGGTGACGATGAGCAGCGCGCCGAGGAGCTGGCGGAAGACGTAGCGGTCGATGCGGGAGATCGCGAGGGCGGCCATCAGCTTGTCCATGGTCCGAGGCGGATGGCTTCGGCATAGCATGCCATGAGGCGGGTGGTGACCACCTCGCGGGTGAAGTTGGCCTGGTAGGCGGCGTGGCCGGCTTCGGACAGGCGGGCGCGGAGCGCCGGGTCGGCGGCGAGGCGGCGCAGGCATTCGGCCAGGGCGGCGGGGTTGTCCGTGGGGCAGGTGAGACCGGTTTCGTTGTCGGTGACGTATTGGCGGGCGCCGTCGGCCAGGGTGGCGACGAGGGGGCGGCGCATGGCCCAGGCCTCGATGATGACGGTGCCGAAGGGTTCGTAGCGGCTGGGGAGGACGACGATGTCGGCGGCCTCGATGAGGGCGCGGCGGTCGTTGCGCCAGCCGAGGAAGCGGGTGCGGTCGGCCACGCCCAGGGTGCGGGCGAGGGCTTCGTATTCGGCGCGGGCGGGGCCTTCGCCGGCGAGCCAGAGGGTGAGGCCGGGGAGTTCGGCGAGGGCGTGGAGCATGGTGTCGATGCCCTTCACGCGGTGCATGCGGGCCAGGACGAGGAGGGCGAGGCTTTCGGGGGGGGTGGCGAGGCTTTCGCGGGTGACCGGGGGTGCCTCAGGCATGTCCCCGAAGGTGTTGACCATGAAGCATCTTTCGGGCGGGAGGCGCTGCTTCAGGAGGTAGGCGTGGATATCCGGGGTGACGCCCACGAAGCTGTCTGACCGGTGGAAGTATTTGAGGTCGTAGTAGTCGCCGAACCAGCCGAGGACGGGGCAGGGCATGGCGCGGGGGATGAAGCTGTTGGCGCGGCTCATCCAGGCGTGGACGAGGTCGGCCCGGAATTCGCGGGCCAGGGCGCGGATGCGGGCGGGGCCGAGGAGGCGGGCGGGGACGGAGAAGGAGAGCGGGGTGGTGGGGATGCCGAGGGCGGCGTAGCGCGCGAGGGCCTGGGGCCAGGGGCGGGTGACGACGTGCTGGGCGACGCCCTGGACGTGCAGGGCGGCGATCGCGTCTTGCGCGAAGGTTTCGGCGCCGCCGATCTCGGCCCCGGCGATGACGTGCAGCACGCGCATGTTGGGTGGGTGCCATAGGCGGGGCGGGGTGTCGAGAGGGGAGGATTCTTCTTTTTTCTGAAGAAAAAAGAAGCAAAAAAGACTTTTCCCGTTGGTGCCCGCTTCAAGGCGAGCCGCAAACGGGGAAACGTTTTTTGGTTCTTTTTTTCAAAAAAGAACCGCTTGCTTAGTGCAGCCGCGGCGCCCGCAGGAACGAGGTGCGGTCGGCGCTGGTGATGCGCACGGTGACGGGGGAGCCGTCGCGGTTGAGTTTCAGGGTGATGGGGGTGCCGGCGGGGCCGGTGGCCCAGAGCTTGCGCCAGAGGGTGCCGAGGTCGGTGATGTCGTCGTCGCCGAGGGCGAGGATGCGGTCACCTTGCTGGACGCCGGCGCGGGCGGCGGGGCCTTTTTCGGAGACGCCGCCGACGATGAGGCCGCCATCGCCTTCCATGGCGTAGAGGCCGAGCCAGGGGCGGGGAGGCTTGGCGACGCGGCCGGTGGTGAGGAGGTCTTCGAGCACCGGGCGGAGATTGGCCACGGGGACGATCATGTTCATGTCCATGCGGCGCTTGCCGTCACCCTGCTGGAGGATGAGTGAGCCGGTGCCGAGGAGCTTGCCGTCTTTCCCGATGAGGGCGCTGCCGGACCAGAACGGGTGGGCGGGGGCGGTGAAGATGGCGTTGTCGAGCAGGTATTCCCAGTAGCCGGCGAATTCCTGGCGGCCGACGACCTTGGCCTCGATGGCGTGGGCGCGGCCGCCGCCGGCGGCCATGACGGCCTCGGCGCCGACCTTCAGCGCGTCGGAATCGCCGAACTCGATGGCGGGGAGGTTGAGGCGGCCGAGGGCCTGGACGAGGCCGAAGCCGCTGATCTGGTCGAAGGCGAGCGCGTGGCCCTGGACGGCGCGGCCGTCGTTGGTGATGAGCCAGACGGTTTCGGCTTCGGTGATGAGGTAGCCGATGGTGAGGACCAGGCCGTCCTCACGGATCACGACGCCGTTGCCGACGCGGTCGGTGCCCAGCGTGCCGGCGGTGAAGGCATCCGGCGGGACGGAGGCGCGCAGGCCCACGACCGACTTGAGCGTGCGCTCGAGGTCGAAGCCGTAGTCCTCCGGGTCCGGCTGGAGGTTGGCCGGGATTTCCCAGTCCGGGACCTGGGTGCTGTCGTCGTCCTGTGCCATCAGACCATCATATTGGTTGCCGGGGGGGGATGGGCAACCGAAGGGTTGCGCTTGGGGTGCGGTATTTCGGTAGCGAAAATGTGATCAGTAGGGGGCGGACGTCCAGGCGTCATGATTTGGCGTGTCCAGCGGGTAGAGCGGGCGGGTGACGTGCTGGAATTTCAGGCGGCGCATGTTGCCGACGGTGGCGCCGGGGGTGTCGGCGGCGAGGATGCGGTCGGCGTGGGGGCCGTAGGCGACGCGGAAGTGGCTGCTGGACTTGACGAAGACGAGGGCGGCCTGGCGCAGGACGAGGCCGACGGAGGTGTACATGCCCGTGTCCCACTCGTAGCCGGGCAGGGAGCGGAGCGCGAGGCGGATGCTGCCGATGGCGATGACGGCGGTGGGGCCGAAGCAGACTTCCGCGCCTTCGGCGCCGGCGTCGTGCTGGGTGAAGATGCCGTCGGTGATGGCGCGGACCCGCCCTGTGATGGTGAGGGGGGTGCCGTCCTGGGTGTAGCGGTGGCCGATGGTGAGGGTGACATCCTGGCCGATGCCGGCGGCGATGGCTTTCGCGGCGCCCTCGGCGTCGACGAGGGTGCAGTAGGAGAGGCGGGGGGCGGTGGCCGCACCACCTTCGAGGAGGGCGCGCAGGACGGCGGTGTTGTCGCCGGCGGCACCGCCGGAGGGGCCGTCGCCGGTGTCGCCGACGATGGTGGTGCCGGGGGAGGCGAGGCCGATGCGGACGGCTTCGTCCAGCGGGGTGAGGTCCGGGATGAAGCGTTCGCGGTGCTGCCAGGCCATGTCGGCGAGGTGGTTGGCGGCGTGCTGGGCCGCTTGCTGGTTGCGGTCGGCGCAGACGAGGGCTGCGAAGCCGAGGTCGGGGACGTCGATCCAGGGTTGGACGCAGAACAGGGAGGCGTGCAGGACCTGGCCGGTGGCTTCGAGGACGCGGGCTTCGGCGACGACCTCCGAGAGGGGCGGCTCGGCGGTGCGGGCGTTCACGGGGGAGACGATCATGTGGCGCTTGGCCAGGGCCATGACGGGGTGGCGGTTTCCGGCCAGGGTTTCGAGCAGGAGGCGGGCGGTGCGCTCGCCGGTCTCGTACATGTCGATGTGGGGGTATTCGCGGTAGCCGACCAGGAAGGTGTTCGGCTGGAGCATGCGCGGGGTGATGTGGCCGTGGAGGTCCAGCGAGACACCGATCCAGGTTTGCGGGGGGAGGGCGTTTCGGACCTTCTCGATGATCTCGCCTTCGGCGTCGGGCTCGTCCTCGATGACCATGGAGCCGTGGAGGGCGAGGAGGACGGCGTCGACCGGGGCGGCGGCCTTGAGGCGGGCGAGGAGGTCGTTCAGCAGGGTGTCGAAGCAGGCGCGGGTGAGAGGGCCGTTGGAGCCGGCGTGGCCGGCCAGGAGGGGGACGGGGGTGGCGCCGGCTTCGCGCAGGACATCGAGGAAGGCGGGGACCTCGACGCGGGCGGTGCCGTAGGCGGTGAGGAGCTCCTCGCCCTTGTAGAGATAGACGGAGTGGAAGGTTTCCAGCGTGGTCTTGAAGGGGACGAAGGTGTTCGTCTCCTGCATCAGGGAGCCGATGGCGATGCGCATGCTGTTTGGCCTCCTGATTGGGGAAGGAAAGGAAGTTCAGATTCAACACAGAGACACGGAGGCACGGAGAAGAAAAGAAGGGAGAAGCAGGCAGCTGCACTTACTCCTCCCTTGCCTTGCTTCTCCGTGTCTCTGTGTCTCCGTGTTGAATCTTGACTTCGTGACGGCGCCCCGGCGCTACGCCGTGATGTCCTTCAGGGCGCGGCCGACGGCTTCGATGGTCTGGTCGATGATGGTGTCGTCGTGCTCGGTGCTGAGGAACCAGGCGCCGCGTTCGAGGGCGCGGACGCCGTGCTTGACCAGGGCGGTGGTGAACTGGACGTAGCGGGGGCGGTCGAAGGACTGGAGGTCGGCCCAGTTTTTCGCCGGCTCCGTCATGCCGATGGCGACGTGGAAGATGGTGGGGAAGCCGGCGACGATGGCGGGGACCTTCGCCTTTTCGAACTCGGCGCGGATGCCGTCCATGAGGCGGGTGCCGCGTTTTTCCAGCAGGGGGAAGGTTTCGGGCTGGCGCAGGCGGTTGAGGGTGGCGACGGTGGCGGCCATGGTGATGGCCTGGCCGTTGTAGGTGCCGCCGTGCATGACGCCCTTGGCCAGTTCATCGAGCAGGCTGGCCTTGCCGGCGATGGCGGCGACGGGGAAGCCGTTGGCGATGGCCTTGGCGAAGGTGGCGAGATCCGGCGTGACGCCGAACTTCTTCTGCGCGCCGCCGGGGCCGACGCGGAAGCCGGTGATCACCTCGTCGAACACCAGGACGGTGCCGTGCTTCGTGCAGGCCTCGCGGGCGGCTTCGAGGTAGCCGGCCTTGGGGAAGATGCTGCCCTGGTTGCACATGGCGGCTTCCATGATGACCATGGCGACGTCGCCCTGGGCAAGGCGGGCTTCGAGTGCCGCGGCGTCGTTCCAGGGTAGGACGGCGATGTCGACCGCGGCATCGGCGATCTGGCCGCGGCTGCCGGCGACGGGGCCGGTGGCGCCGGGGGGCGGGGTGGTGGACCAGAGCACGTTGTCGAACCAGCCGTGGTAGTGGCCCTCGAACTTCACCACCACGCGGCGGCCGGTGGCGGCTCTCGCGATGCGGAGCGCCGCTTGCACCGCCTCGGAGCCCGAGGAGCAGAAGCGCATGCGCTCGGCGCAGGGAACCATCTCGCACACCAAGCGGGCGGCCTCGGCCTCCAGGCCCGACTGGCCACCGTAGAGGATGCCGCGGTCGAGCTGCGCCTTCACGGCGGCGATCACGTCTGGCGGGTTGTGGCCCAGGATCATGGGGCCCATCGAGAGGTAGTAGTCGATCAGGCGGTTGCCGTCGGCGTCGATGAGGCAGGCGCCCTCGCCGCGCTCCAGCACCAGGGGGGTGGGGGAGATGCCGAGGCGGAAATTGGAGGAGACGCCGCCGGCGAGGTACTTGCTGGCCTCGGCGAGGCGGCGGCGGGATTCGTCGAAGGTGAGCTCGTGGTCCGGGAGGGCGTTGCGGCGATCGGTGGAGGCGGACATTGGCGGTTTCTCCCGGCGGGTGGTCGGCGCGGGAGGCTCCCGCCCGATGGCGGCGGTGTCAAGGCGGGTGGGGGGGTTGCAACCTGCGGCGGCGTGGCCACACTACGACATAATGAGACCGAAGCGGAACGATGTGTCCGCCCGGGAATAGCGCCGCAAAGGGGGCCGGGATGATCAAGCTGAACGTGAACGGGCGCGTGCACGAGGTGGATGCGCCGGCGGACACGCCGCTGCTGTGGGTGCTGCGGGAGTGGCTGGGCATGACCGGCAGCAAGTATGGCTGCGGCGCGGGCGTGTGCGGTGCGTGCAGCGTGCACCTGGACGGGGATATGGTGCGGTCCTGCGCGGTGTCGGTGGGCGATGTGGGGGCGGGCAAGATCCTGACCATCGAAGGGCTGTCGCCGGACGGGCTTTCGCATCCGGTGCAGAAGGCCTGGCTGGCGCATGAGGTGCCGCAGTGCGGCTACTGCCAGAGCGGGCAGATCATGGCGGCGGCGGCGCTGCTGAAGGCGGTGCCGAAGCCGACCGACGACGACATCGACGCGACGATGCAGAACATCTGCCGCTGCGGGACCTACCAGCGGGTGCGCGCGGCGATCCATGCCGCCGCGCGCGACGGCGCGGCCTGAGGGGGGGACAAGACGATGAACCAGATCAACGGGTTGGGCCGCCGGGGCTTCCTGGGCACGGTGGCCGCCGTGGCGGGCGGGATGTCGCTCGGCTGGACGATCCCCGAGGCGCAGGCGCAGGGGGCGGCGAATTCGGCCGCGACGGCGGCGGGCGGCGTGGAGGTGGGCATCTGGGCGGTGGTGATGCCCGACGACACCGTGGTGGTGCGCATCGCGCGCTCCGAGATGGGGCAGGGGACGCTGACGGGGCTGGCGCAGCTGGTGGCCGACGAGATGGATGCGGACTGGGCGAAGGTTCAGGCCGAGTACATCGCGCCGGAGGTGAACCAGGCCAACCGGCGGGCCTGGGGCGACATGTCCACCGGCGGCAGCCGGGGCATTCGCGCCTCCGTGGACTATGTGCGCAAGGGCGGGGCGGCGGCGCGCGCGATGCTGGTGCAGGCGGCGGCGACGCAGTGGGGCGTGCCGGTGGGCGAGTGCGGCGCGAGCGAGAGCGTGATCACGCACCGGCCCACGGGGCGGACGCTGCGCTATGGCCAGGTGGCGGCGGCGGCGGCGAAGCTTCCGGTGCCGGCCGACGTGGCGGTGAAGCCGCCTGCCGAGTGGAAGATCATCGGCAAGGGGGTGAAGCGGCTCGACACCGTCGAGAAGCTGTCGGGCAAGCTGGTGTACGCCATCGACCTGCAGCTGCCGGAGATGCTGAACGCCTCCATCGCGCAGTGCCCGGTGTTCGGCGGCAAGATCGGCAGCTTCGATGCGGCGAAGGTGATGGGCATGCCGGGCGTGCGGCATGTGCTGCGGGTGGATGACAGCACCATCGCGGTGGTGGCGGACAAGTGGTGGCAGGCGCAGACGGCGCTGAAGGCGCTGCCGATCGTGTGGGACGAGGGGCCGAACGCGAACGTGGATTCGGCCAGCATCGCCAGGCACCTGGAGAGCGGGCTGGACGCGAAGGAGGCCTTCGTTGGCCTGCGGCAGGGCGATGTGGAGGCCGGGCTGAAGGGTGCGGCGAAGGTGGTGGAGGCGACCTACGGCTCCCCGTTCCTGAACCATGCCACGCTGGAGCCGATGACCTGCACGGCGAAGTGGGACGGGACCACGATCGAAGTGTGGGTTTCCTCGCAGAACGGCGATGCCTCGCTGGCCGCGGCGGCGGAGGCGGCCGGGGTGCCGCTGGCCAACGTGAAGGTGAACAAGCATCACCTGGGCGGCGGGTTCGGGCGGCGCGGCAAGCAGGACTACGTGCGCCAGGCGGTGCTGATCGCCAAGCAGGTGCCGGGGCGGCCGGTGAAGATGATCTGGTCGCGCGAGGAGGACATGCAGCACGGCTTCTATCGCCCGATCACGATGGCGAAGATGAAGGCGGGGCTGGATGCGCAGGGCAACCTGGTGGCGCTGCATGCGCGGCTTTCCGGCCAGTCGATCCTGGCGCATCTGTTCCCGGCGCGGATCGCCGGCGGGGCGGACCCGGTGATGTTCCAGGGATGGAACAAGGAGGAGTTCGGCTACCAGGCGATCCCGAACGTGCTGATCGACCATGCGATGCGCAACACGCATGTGCCGGTGGGGTTCTGGCGCGGGGTGAACCACAACCAGAACGCGGTGTACCTGGAGTGCTTCCTGGACGAGGTGGCGCTGGCGGCGGGCAAGGACCCGCTGGATTTCCGGCTGGGGCTGATGGGGCAGATGCCGAAGCTGCGCGCGGTGCTGCAGGCGGCGGCGGAGAAGGCGGAGTACCGCAAGCCCCTGCCGGCCGGGGTGTTCCGCGGGATCAGCGCCAATTACGGCTTCGGCGCCTATACCGCGGCGGTGGCCGAGGTGAGCGTGAGCAAGGAGGGCGAGGTGAAGGTGCTGCGCATCGTGGCCGCGACCGATTGCGGCTATGCGGTGAACCCGGACCAGATCGCGGCCCAGGTGGAGGGCAGCTTCGTCTATGGCCTGTCGTCGGTGTTCACCAGCGAGAACACGGTGGAGAAGGGCCGGATCGTGGAAGGCAACTTCGACACCTACGAGGTGATGAAGCTGGCGCAGATGCCGAAGGTGGAGACGGTGATCGTGCCCTCCGGCGGGTTCTGGGGCGGGGTGGGCGAGCCGACGATCGCGGTGGCGGCGCCGGCGGTGCTGAACGCGATCTTCGCGGCGACGGGCAAGCGGATCCGGACGCTTCCCTTGAAGCACCACGATCTGTCCCACGCTTGAGGCTGGCGGTGATGGCGGCGGTGGTGGCCTTGCCGGCTGCTGCCGCCGCCCCCTCGACCATGGCTTTCGAGGTGGTGGGGGATGCGATTCCGGTGGCGCTGACCGCCGAGCCGGGTGATCCGGTGCGGGGGCGGGCGGTGGTGGCGGGGCGGCAGGTGGGCACCTGCGTGCTGTGCCATGCCGGGCCGTTTCCGGAGGAGCGGGTGCCGGCCACCATCGCGCCCGACCTGCACGGGGTGGGGGATCGGCTTTCGGCGGGGCAGATCCGGCTGCGGCTGGTCGATTCGCGGCTGGTGAACGCCGAGACGGTGATGCCGGCCTACTACAGCCTGGATGGGCTGGTGCGGGTGGGCGCTGCGTGGCGCGGGCGGACGGTGCTGACGGCGCAGCAGATCGAGGATGCGGTGGCGTTCCTTTCGACGCTGAAGGAGGAGTGATGCGGCGGCGCAGCTTCGTGGTGATGGCGGGGGCGGCGGCGATGCTGCCGGGGGCGGCACGCGCCAAGCCGGAGGAGGTGGAGGCGCTGGTGCGGGCGGTGACCGGCGGGGCGCCGGCGCGGCGCGGGCGGGTGCGGCTGGAGGTGCCGGAGCTGGTGGAGAACGGCAACGCGGTGGGGCTGACGGTCTCGCTGGGCGAGGATGTGCCGGAGGACGCGGTGCTGACGGATATCCATGTGTTCGCCGATGGCAATCCTCGGCCGGGGGTGGCGCATTTCCGGTTCGGGCGGCTGGCGGGGGTGCCGAAGGTGGCGACGCGGGTAAGGCTGGCGACGAGCCAGACGGTGACGGCGGTGGCGGTGTTCGCGGATGGGAGTTGCTGGCAGGACCAGGTGGGGGTGCTGGTGACGTGGTCGGCTTGCTTGGATTAGAAAGGAAGAATTCTTCTTTTTCTGAAGAAAAAGAAGCAAAAAGACTTCCCGACTTTGCACCCGCGCCAGGTGGGAAAAGTTTTTTGGTTCTTTTTTTCAAAAAAGAACATACTTGCTTTAGGGAGAAGCACCCATGGCGGTAAGGCCACTGCTGAGCGTTCCCCGCGAGGTGAAGGCGGGCGTGCCGTTCGAGGTGCGCATCCTGATCCAGCATCCGATGGAGACCGGGTTCCGGCGCGATGCGGTGGGCGGGGTGATCGCGCGGGACATCATCCATACCTTCGAGTGTTCCGTGGACGGGGAGGAGGTGTTCGCGGCGCGGCTGGAGCCGGCGGTGGCGGCCAATCCGTTCCTGGCGTTCTCGGCGCGGCTGGAGCGCAGCGGGACGATGGTGCTGCGCTGGGTGGATGATCGCGGGGTGGAGGCCGAGGAGCGTGTGGCGATCCGCGTGGTGTAGGGCGCTGGCGCTGCTGCTGGCGACGCTGCCGGCGGGGGCACAAGAGAAGCGTTCCGGCTACGACGATGCGGGGCCGCAGGTGCGGGCGATGCAGGATGACGACATGGCCAACCCCGCCTTCCTGTGGGTGCGGCAGGGGGAGGCGCTGTGGGAGCGGCGCGAGGGGATGGCGGGGCGGAGCTGCGCGGATTGCCATGGCGCGGTGGAGGGGATGCGCGGGGTGGCGGCGCGGCATCCGGAGTTCGATGCGGCGCGCGGGCGGGTGGTGACGCTGGAGCAGCGGGTGAATTTGTGCCGCACGGACTACCAGGGTGCCGCGGCGCTGGCGCCGGAGAGCGATGCGCTGCTGGGGATCACGGCGCTGGTGGGGCTGCAGTCGCGCGGGATGCCGGTGGCGGTGGAGGTTGAGGGCGCGGCGGCGGCGGCGGTGGCGCGGGGGGAGGCGTTCTTTCGGCTGCGGCAGGGGCAGCTGAACCTTTCCTGCGCGCAGTGCCATGACGGGCTGGCGGGGCAGTCCCTGGCGGGGAGCCGGATTCCGCAGGGGCATGCGAACGCCTATCCGATCTACCGGCTGGAGTGGCAGGGGATGGGGAGCCTGCATCGGCGGCTGCGGGCGTGCCTGGTGGGGGTGCGGGCGGAGCCGCTGGGGCGGGATGACGGGCTGCTGGCGGATCTGGAGCTGTTCCTGGCGGCGCGGGCGGCGGGGCTGGTGGTGGAGACGCCGGGGGTGCGACCGTAAGCCGAATCTTAATCAAAATTAACTTTACTCGTAATGATATCATGCAAGTTTGTCCATGCCCGCCATGGTTTACCATGATCGATCAAGGACAAATTGAATGCTGCGTCTCTCCTTTGCTGCCGCCCTGTTGGCTGTCTGCCTGGTCGCACTGCCCAGTTCCGCCACGGTGGTGTTCTCTGACAACTTCAACGATGGCAACGTTTCCGACTGGACCAAGACCAATTCGGGCAACATTTCCGCTTCTGTGGTCACGACGGATACGAACTACTTCACCAGCGCCGGCTTCGCGTTGTTCACCTACTTCGACGCGCCGTCGGGCGGAACCGGGGCGGGCTTCGTGCGGGCGACGCGCTCGTTTGTCGCGCCGGTTGTGGGCGAGTATGTGCTGGCCCTGCGCGCGCGCAGCGAGGAGTGCAACACCTGCACGATCAGCTACGACGTGCTGGTGGACAACGTGCTGCTGCTGCGGGCTTCGGAGCCGACCGGGGTGTTCGACATCATCTCCCTGACGCTGCCGTCGCTGTCGGCGGGGACCCACACGCTGACGCTCGGGATGCACACCACCGGTTCGTCGTTCGGCCGCTTCAGCGCGCATTTCGATGACGTGGTGATCTCCACCAACGCGATTCCGGTCGGCACGCCGGAGCCGGGGACGGTGGCGCTGCTGGGGGCGGGGCTGCTGGGGCTGGCGGCTTCGCGCCGGCGGCAGGGCCGGTAGCGGCCGGCGGCCTTCGCC
>CANHCJ010000075.1 GCA_947458025.1 Rhodospirillales bacterium
GGCCGGGGGGCGAAGCTGCGCCCATGAACGATCGTGCCGCAGCAGGGGCCCCGCCGCCCGGCGAGACGGAAGGCCCGTCCGCACCGCCGGGCCGGCGCGGGACCAGCCGGCGTTCGCGCATCACGGCGCTGATCGTGGCCTGCGCCCTGTTCATGCAGAACCTGGACAGCACGGTGATCGCCACCGCGCTGCCGACCATCGCGCGCGCCTTCGGGGCCGAGCCGGTGCACATGAACGTGGCGCTGACGGCCTACCTGCTGTCGCTCGCCGTGTTCATCCCGGCGTCGGGCTGGATCGCGGACCGGTTCGGGGCCAAGCAGGTGTTCCGCCTGGCGATCGTGGTGTTCACGCTGGGCTCGGTGATGTGCGGGCAATCGGACTCGCTGGGCGAGCTGGTGGCCGCGCGCATCTTCCAGGGCATCGGCGGCGCGATGATGGTGCCGGTGGGGCGGCTGGTGCTGCTGCGCACCGTGCCCAAGCACGAGCTGGTGGCCGCGATGGCCTGGCTTTCCACGCCGGCGCTGCTGGGGCCGGTGATGGGGCCGCCGCTGGGCGGGTTCATCGTGGAATACTTCTCCTGGCGGGCGATCTTCGACATCAACATCCCGATGGGCATCCTGGGCGTGGTGCTGGTGACGCTGTACGTGGACGACATCCGCGAGCCCGGCGGGGCGCCGTTCGACTGGCGGGGATTCCTGCTGTCAGGCACGGCGCTGGCCAGCCTGATGTTCGGGCTGGAGACGATCGGGCGCGGGATCTTCGCACCCTGGGCGAGCTGGGCGGCGATCGCGGCCGGGCTGACCTGCGGCGTGCTGTATGTCTGGCACTGGCGCCGGCATGCCGCGCCGCTGATCGACCTGGGGCTGCTGCGCTACCCCACCTTCCTGGTGGCGGTGGCGGGGGGCTCGCTGTTCCGCATCGGGATCGGGGCCATCCCGTTCCTGCTGCCGATGATGCTGCAGCTGACCTTCGGCAAGTCGGCCGCCGAGAGCGGGCTGATCACCTTTGCCAGCTCGCTGGGGGCGCTGGCGATGAAGCCGGCGGCGACCGGGGCGCTGCGCGCGCTGGGGTTCCGCGACACGCTGCTGGCCAATTGCGTGATCTCCTCCGTGCTGCTGGGGATGGTGGCATTCTTCCAGCCGGCCTGGCCGGTGGCGCTGATCTACCTGATCCTGCTGGCCGGCGGGTTCTTCCGCTCCCTGCAGTTCACCGCCTACAACGCGCTGGCCTATGCCGACATCCCGCGCGAGCACATGAGCCGGGCGACGGGGTTCTACGCCACCGTGCAGCAGGTTTCGGCAACACTGGGAGTGACGGTGGGGGCGGCCTCGCTGACCGTGACCATGGCGCTGACGGGCGCGCATGAGCCGCAGCTGCGCGATTTCGCCACCGCCTTCCTGGTGGTGGCGGCGTTCTCGTTGGTGTCCTTGCCGGTTTCGTTGCTGCTGCCGCGGGATGCGGCGCAGGACCTGAGCGGGCATGTGCGGCGAGGGTGACCCCGCCATCGCCGGTGGGATATAACGGCCTGCATGCTGACCCCGGATGAATGGACCGCCGTGCGGCTGAGCCTGGAGGTGGCGGCGCGCAGCGTGGCGTTCGGCCTGCCGGTGGCGGTGGGGCTCGCCTGGCTGCTGGCGCGCGGGCGGTTTCCCGGCAAGGCGGCGCTGGATGCGCTGGTGCACCTGCCGATGGTGCTGCCGCCGGTGGTGGTGGGCTGGCTGCTGCTGCTGCTGCTGGGGGTGCGCGGGCCGGTGGGCGGCTGGCTGCACGAGTGGTTCGGGGTGCGGCTGGTGTTCACCACGCAGGGGGCGGCGCTGGCCTGTGCCGCGATGTCCCTGCCGCTGATGGTGCGGGCGGTGCGGCTTTCGATCGAGGCGATCGACCCGGGGCTGGAGCAGGCGGCGCGCACGCTGGGGGCGGGGCGGCTGGACCGGTTCCTGACCATCACGCTGCCGCTGGCGCTGCCCGGCGTGCTTTCCGGCGCGATCGTGGGCTACGTGGCCTCGCTGGGCGAGTTCGGGGCGGTGATCACCTTCGCAGCCAACATCCCGGGCGAGACCCAGACGCTGCCGCTGGCGATCTACAGCGCGTTGCAGACGCCGGATGGGGAGGCGACGGCGGCCAAGCTCGCGCTGGTGTCGATCGGGCTGGCGCTGGTGGGGCTGGGGCTGGCGGAGTGGGCCGGGCGGCGGGCGCGGGCGGCGGTTGGGCAGCTGCGGTGATTGAGTTTTCGCTGCGGCATCAGTGGGCTGGCGGGCCGGCGCTGGCGATCGACTTCGTGGCGCCGGAGGGGGCGACGGCGCTGTTCGGGCCCTCGGGGGCCGGGAAATCGAGCGTGGTGGGGGCGATCGCCGGGCTGCTGCCGGCGCAGGCGGCGCGGGTGGTGGTGGACGGGGAGGTGCTGACCGACACCTTCCGGCGCATCCATGTGCCGGTGGAGCGGCGGCGGCTCGGCCTGGTGTTCCAGGAGGCGCGGCTGTTCCCGCACATGAACGTGCGCAAGAACCTGATGTACGGCTTCAACCGCGCGCCGGCGGGCGGGATCCGCTTCGACGACGTGGTGGAGCTGCTGGGGATCGCCGCACTGCTGGAGCGGCGGCCGCATACGCTTTCGGGCGGGGAGCGGCAGCGGGTGGCGATCGGGCGGGCGCTGCTGGCGCAGCCGCGGCTGCTGCTGATGGACGAGCCGCTGGCCAGCCTGGACGCGGCGCGCAAGGCGGAGATCCTGCCCTACCTGGCGCGGCTGAAGCAGGCGCTGGCGCTGCCGATCGTCTACGTGACCCACGCGCTGGACGAGGTCTACGCGATCGCCGACACGCTGGTGCTGCTGGAAGCCGGCCAGGTGCGGGCGGCGGGGCCGCTGGCGGAGGTGACCTCGCGCGGGGACGTGCCGCTGGCCGCGCGCGACGATGCCGGGGCGGTGCTGGAGGCGCGGGTGGCGGAGCATCACCCGGCGCGGCAGCTCTCCCTGCTGCGGGCCGGGCCGCTGGCACTGTGGGTGCCGCTGGTGGCGGGCGCGCTCGGCACGCGGCTGCGGGTGCGGATTCCGGCGCGGGAGATCATTCTTGCCACCGAGGCGCCGCAGGGGATCAGCCTGCAGAACGTGCTGCCGGTGCTGGTGGTGGCGGTGAGCGAGGACCAGGCGCGGCATACCGCGATGGTGGAGCTGGGCTCTGGCGAGGTGCGGCTGCTGGCGCGGATCACGCCAGATGCGGTGGCGCGGCTGGGGCTTAGGGCGGGCAAGCCGGTGCTGGCGCTGGTGAAATCGATGAGCGTGGACCGGGTGGGCTAAGCCCGCTTTCCCAACCGATTGGGTTTTGCTACTCTGCCGCCATGCCGACGGTACTGCGCCTCGATGGGCTGCGGGTGGTGATCTATCCGAACGATCATCGTCCGGCGCATGTGCACGTGATCGGGCCGGTGGGCGAGGCGGTGTTCGTTCTGCAGTGCCCCGCCGGGCCGCCCGTGCTGCGGGAAAGCTTCGGGTTCAAGCGGCTGGAACTTGGCCGGATCAGGGCCGGGCTGGCCGCAGCCCTGGCGGCGTTGTGCGACGAATGGAGTGCGATCCATGGCGGTGAGTGAGCGCGAGTTGCGGCAGGCCGAGGCGCGGATGACGGGGCTGCGGGAGGGCGGGCATGCCGTCTCGGCGCGCTACGACCGGCGGTCGGCCAGGGTGGTGGTGGAGTTGAGCACCGGGGTGTCGGTGGCCTTCCCAGCGCGGCTGGCGGAAGGGCTCGACAGAGCGAGCCCGGCAGATCTCGGGACGATCGAGATCAGCCCGACCGGGCTTGGGCTGCACTGGCCGAAACTGGACGCCGATGTGTATCTGCCGGCGCTGCTCCAGGGGGTGTTCGGATCACGGCAATGGATGGCGGCACGGCTCGGGGCCAGCGGCGGCCAGGTGCGATCGGCAGCCAAGACGGCGGCGGCGCGGGAAAACGGACGCAAAGGCGGCCGGCCGCGGAAGACGGTGGGGTGACGGAAGGCCAGGGCTCTGCCCTGGACCCGCCAGGGACCAGCGGTCCCTGGACCCTGCATCTGTTGTTCCGCCTTCGGCGGGGAGGGGCCGCCCGGGTCTCTCCACCGCCTCGACGGCCCCTCCCCGCCGAAGGCGGAAAAGGTCCCGGGGTCTGGGGCCGCCGGCCCCAGCGGGGTCGAGGGGCAGAGCCCCTCGCCTTACGTGTTCATCGCGTCGAAGAAGTCCTGGTTGGATTTGCTGTATTTCAGCTTGTCCAGCAGGAAGTCCATCGCGTCCATCGTGCCCATCGGGTTCAGGATGCGGCGCAGGACCCACATCTTGCTCAGCGTGCCGCGGTCGACCAGGAGTTCTTCCTTGCGGGTGCCGGACTTGGTGATGTCGATGGCGGGGAAGGTGCGCTTGTCGGACAGCTTGCGGTCGAGGATGACCTCGGAGTTGCCGGTGCCCTTGAACTCTTCGAAGATCACCTCGTCCATGCGGCTGCCGGTATCGATCAGGGCGGTGGCGATGATGGTGAGGCTGCCGCCTTCCTCGATGTTGCGGGCGGCGCCGAAGAAGCGCTTGGGGCGTTGCAGCGCGTTGGCGTCCACGCCGCCGGTGAGGACCTTGCCGGAGGAGGGCACCACGGTGTTGTAGGCACGGGCCAGGCGGGTGATGCTGTCCAGCAGGATCACCACGTCGCGCTTGTGCTCCACCAGGCGCTTGGCCTTTTCCAGCACCATTTCCGTGACCTGCACGTGGCGGGTGGCCGGCTCGTCGAAGGTGGAGGCGACCACTTCGCCGCGCACGGTGCGGGACATGTCCGTCACTTCCTCCGGCCGCTCGTCGATGAGCAGGACCATGAGGAAGACTTCGGGGTGGTTGGTGGAGATCGACTTGGCGATGCTTTGCAGCATCATGGTCTTGCCGGTGCGCGGCGGGGCGACGATGAGGGCGCGCTGGCCCTTGCCGATGGGGGCGACGAGGTCGATCACCCGCGGCATGTAGTCCTTGGTGGCGCCCTTGGCCGTGGGTTCGGCGGATTCCATCTCCATCTTGAGCTTCCGCTCGGGATAGAGGGGGGTGAGGTTGTCGAAGTTGATGCGGTGCTTCACCGCCTCGGGCGGCTCGAAGTTGATGGTGTTGACCTTGAGCAGCGCGAAGTAGCGCTCGCCGTCCTTGGGCGCGCGGATCTGGCCTTCCACGGTGTCGCCGGTGCGCAGGCCGAAGCGGCGGACCTGGGTGGGGCTCACGTAGATGTCATCGGGGCCGGGGAGGTAGTTGCTCTCGGCGGAGCGCAGGTAGCCGAACCCATCCGGCAGGATTTCCAGCGTGCCCTCGCCATGGATGGCCTGGTCGTTCTCGGCGAGGCTTTTCAGGATCGCGAACATCATGTCCTGCTTGCGCAGGGAGGAGGCGTTCTCGATCGCCAGCGACTCCGCGAAGCTGAGCAGGTCGGCGGGGGATTTTGCCTTGAGTTCGGCAAGATGCATGTGGAGACCTCGTGCGGTGCCGCCCATCGGCGACAGAAGAGGGGTTCGGCGGGGGAGCGGTCGTCGGGGGGGCGGTTCCGCCGTCAATCCGGGGGGCGCGCGAGGGGCCACCGGGCGGTCGGGACTGCGATGCGGGGAGGGAGGGGGCAGGAAGGCGGCGCGCCGGGTGGCTGCACCGCGTTCTTGGTAGGCGCGGATTCCCGGCGCGTCAAGCCAGGGGCTAGATGGCGGCGGGCGGGCGCGGGCGGCGCCACTCCATCTCGCCTTCCGGCTGCTTCGGGGCGGTGAAGCCGAACTTGGCATAGAGGCCGTGGGCGTCGTCGGTGCTGAGCGTCCAGGCCTTTACGGTGGAAACCGAGGGGTGCTCGAGCACGGCGCGCACCAGGCCGGTGGCGAGACCCTTCCCCCGGTGCTGTGGCAGGATGAACACGTCGGTGAGGCGGGCGTTCAGCGTGTAATCGGTCACGGCGCGGGCGAAGCCGGCCTGGGTGCCGTCTGGCGCGTAGAGGCCGATGGCCAGGGCGTAGTGGATGATGCGCTCGACTGTCTCGCGCGTGCGGCCGCGGGCCCAGGCGGAGTCCTCGTTGAACCAGCGGTGGATGGTGTCGATGTCCATCCGCGCCTTGTCGTCGCTGGTGAAGTAGCCGTGGGCGAGCTCGGTGCGGAGTTCGGACATGCTCAGAACGGCTTCACGATGACCATGATGACGATGACGACGAGCAGAAGGGTCGGGACCTCGTTGGCGATGCGGTAGAATTTGTGGCTGCGGCGGTTGCGGTCTTCCAGGAACTCGCGCCGCCACTTGGACATGGCGCCGTGGAAGCCGGTCATGAGCAGGACCATGGCGAGCTTCACGTGCCACCAGCCGTCGTGCTTCCAGTCGATCACGCCGGGGGTGGAGAGCAGGAGCAAGCCGAAGATCCAGGTGGCGATCATCGCCGGGTTGATGATCTGCTTCAGCAGCCGGCGCTCCATCACCTTGAAGCGCTCGCTCTCCACCGAGCCGGGGGCGAGCTGGGTGTGGTACACGAACAGGCGCGGCAGGTAGAACATACCGGCCATCCAGGCGACCATGCTGATGACGTGCAGGGCCTTGATCCAGGGATAGAACGCGACAAGCGACATCACGCGGTCTCCTTGCCGGCGGCGAGGTAGCCGGGCAGGTCGAACATCGAGCGGAAGGGCACCGCGCCGACGGCGACCAGCCGGGAGCCGTCGTGGTGCGGGGCGTAGCCGAGGCAGTCCATGCCGGCGGCGCGGGCGGCGGTGGCGCCGGGCACGGAATCCTCGATCACCACGCATTCCTCCGGCGCCACGCCCTGGGCGGCGGCGGCGGCGAGGAAGAGATCGGGCGCCGGCTTGCCGCGGGCGACATCGCGGTGCGAATGCACGCGGCCGGCGACGAGGTCACGGATGCCCAGGCGGCCGAACTTCACGTGCATCTCCTCGTGGGAGGAGTTGCTGGCCACGCGCCAGGGCAGGCCGAGCGCGCTGGTGGCGTGCAGCGCCTCCACGGCGCCGGGGATGGGGCCGACGCCTTCGGCCATCGCGTCTATCACCTTCTGCACCAGCGACTGCTTCCACTGCTCCTCCAGCGCGCGGCCGATCCGGCGTTCGATGATCGGCTGCATGTCGGTGAAGGTGAGGCCGAGGAAATGGCCGTCGGCCTCGTGCGCGGTCATGGCCCAGCCCAGCGCGGTGAGTTCCTCGGCGACCACGCGGTTGGCCACCGGCTCGCTGTCCACCAGCACGCCGTCGCAATCGTAGATCACCAGGCGCAGGGGTGCCCGGCGGCGGCGCATGAAATCGAGCGCCATCAGGCCTCCGCCGGAACGGGGCGGCCGGCGCGGGCGTGCGGGCAGTCGCCGAAGGGGGTGGGGCAGGTGCGGCCGCCCACGAAGCTGCACAGCCCGTGCTCGCGCGCCAGGGTGGTGCGGGCGAGGTTGGCCAGGGATTCGATGAAGCCGGGGTCGCTGTTCTGCACCGGGGTGCGGTAGTAGCCGGGCACGCCCTCCTTGTGGGCGAGCTCCTTGTACTCGACGTCCAGCTCCACCAGGGTTTCCGAATGGTCGGAGACGAAGGCGATCGGCACGACCAGGATCGCCACCTTGTCGTGCGCGGCGCGTTCGATCTCCTCCTCCGTGGAGGGGCCGATCCATTTCTGCGGGGTGGCGCGGGACTGGTAGCAGATGGTCCAGTCGAGCTCGGGGATGGCCAGCGCCCGGGCGACGGCGGCCGAGGTTTTTTCCACCTGGTTCTGGTACGGGTCGCCCTTCTTCACGATCACCTCGGGCAGGCCGTGGGCGGAGAACAGCACGCGGAGCGGAATGGCGGGGTCGAGGTCGGCGCGCGCCTCCTGGTAGCTGGTGCGGACCAGCTCGGCGGTGGCGCGGATGAAGCCGGGGTCGCTGTGGTAGCAGCACAGGCTGTGCACCGGGGCGACGAGGCCCACCTTGGCCGCCGCCTCGCGCCAGGCGGTGAGCGAGCTGCCGGTGGTGGTGGTGGAGTACTGCGGGTAGAGCGGCATCAGCAGCACCTCGTCCGGCGCGAAATCGCGCACCTCGCGGGCGGTCTGCTCGCTGAACGGATGCCAGTAGCGCATGGCGATGAAGCAGCGCGTCTCGTATTCCGGCAGCGCGGCCTGGAGCGCGTTGGCCTGTTCCTGGGTGAGCTCCAGCAGCGGGGATTTGCCGCCGAGGATGTTGTAGTTCTCGGTGGCCGGCTTGACCCGGGCGCGGGCGATGATGCGGGCCAGCCAGGGGCGCACGAAGAACGGCACGCGCAGGATCGCGGGGTCGGTGAACAGGTTCACCAGGAAGGGCTTGATCGCCTCCGGGCGGTCGGGGCCGCCGAGGTTGAACAGGACAAGGGCGAGGCGGGGTTTCTTTGGGGTGTCGTCACGCGGCACGGATCTGCTCCACCAGGGCCCCCACATGGTCGGGCGGGGTTTGCGGCACGATGCCGTGGCCCAGGTTGAAGATGTGGGGGCGGCCCCGCAGGCTGTCGAGGATGTGGGTCGTGGCTTCCTGCATCGGCGCCCCGCCGGCAACCACGGCCAGGGGATCCAGATTGCCCTGCAGGGCGATGTGCGGCGGCACCATGGCGGCGGCGGCCTGCGGCTTCATCGAGGTGTCGATCGCCACGCCCTGCATGCCGGCGGCCAGGGCGTAGTCGCCCAGCATGGAGCCGGCCAGGCGCGGGAAGCCGATCAGCGGGATGTGCGGGTGGCTCTCCCGCAGGCCGGCGGCGAGGCGGGCGGTGGGCTCGATCACCCAGCGGCGGAATTCGCCCGGCGGCAGCATGCCGGCCCAGCTGTCGAACAGCATCAGCACCTCGGCCCCGGCATCGGCCTGGCCGCGCAGGTAGATCAGGTTGCCCTCGATGATGAGGTCGATCAGGCGCTGGAACAGGGCGGGTTCGCGATAGGCCATGAGGCGCGCCGCGGCGAATTCGCGCGAGCCGCGGCCTTCCACCATGTAGCAGGCCACGGTGAAGGGGGCGCCGGAGAAGCCGATCAGCGTGGCCTCGCCCAGTTCGGCGGCGACGCGGCGGACGGTTTCCCACACCGGGGAGACCACCTCCGCCACTCGGTCCAGGCTCAGCGCATCGAGGTCGGCGGCGGTGCGGATCGGCGGCAGCACGGGGCCCTCGCCCTCGGCGTAGCGCAGGTCCTGGCCGAGGCCGAGACTGACGATGGGCAGGTCGCTGAACAGGATGGCGGCATCCATGCCGAAGCGGCGCAGCGGCTGCAGGGTGATCTCGGCGGCGCGCTCCGGCGTGAGGCAGAGCTTGAGGAAGTCGCCGGCCTCCGCGCGCAGGGCACGGTATTCCGGCAGATAGCGCCCGGCCTGGCGCATCAGCCATACCGGCGGCGGCCACACCGCCTCGCCGCCCAGCACCCGCAGCACCTTCTTCGCCATGCAGCCCATCCCGCCGTGATCGCGTGCCTCCTCTATCAGAAAAGATTTCTTATGACTTGAGGGATGAGAGAGATGGGGGTGGGGTACCTGGGGTACCCCAGCCATGCGCCGGCCCGGGGTGGGATGTCCACATCCGGGTGGGGCGGCAAGCGGTTCAGTTTACGGGGGGAATCAGGGGTGTCCCCAAGCGGGGCGGGCAGCGGTGCAATCCATGCCCGTGTCCGCGCCGGCGCGCTTTCATCCCCGCAATCCGCGCGGCGGCTGCGCGCGGGGGGTGGCCAGGGCAGATATCCCCGTTATCCTCGCATGCATGCCGAACCGCCTGAACCTGCACCTGGTGTCCGATGCGACCGGGGAGACGCTGAATTCCATCGCGCGCGCCACCGTGGTGCAGTTCGAGCACGCCCAGATCGTGTACCACCGCTGGAGCCTGATCCGCTCGCGCCTGAAGCTGCAGAGCGTGATCGACGGGATCGAGGCCGAGCCCGGGCCGGTGCTGTCCACGCTGGTGGAGAAAAGCCTGCGGGTGGAGCTGGAATCGGCCTGCCAGCGATTGGGCGTGGCGGTGGTGCACGTGCTCGATCCGGTGCTGGCGATGCTGGCCGAGCAGTTCGGCGAGACCGCCTCCTCCCGCCCCGGGCGGCAATACGTGCTGGACGACGCCTACTTCAAGCGCATCGACGCCATCCACTACGTGCTGGCGCATGACGACGGCCAGGCCCATGCCGGGATCACCGAGGCCGACGTGGTGCTGGTGGGCGTCTCGCGCAGTTCCAAGACGCCGACGTCGTTCTATCTCGCCAATCGCGGCATCAAGTGCGCCAACGTGCCGCTGGTGCCGGGGATTCCAGAGCCGCCGGAGCTGGCGGACCCGCATTGCCCGGTGATCGGGCTGACGCTGGACGTGAGCGCGCTGATCGAGATCCGTCGCCACCGGCTGCGCATGATCGGGGCGGCGGCCACCGCGGCGGCGGCACGGCAGGACAGTGGCGACTACGTGGACCCCGAGGCGGTGAAGGCGGAGCTGCTCTGGGCCCGGCGGCTGTGCACGCGGCGCGGCTGGCCGGTGATCGATGTCACGCGGCGCTCGATCGAGGAGACGGCGGCCACCGTGCTGCAGCTGATGGATGCGTGGCACGAGCACAAGCGGCGGGCCGCGCAGGCGCCCTGAGCGGGGTCGTTGCGGGCCTTCATCGGCAACGCCCGGCGCGCTATGGCTGGCCGGGCGGCATGGGCGGGAACGGATGGACGGCGCAGGGACGGACAGGGCGCGCGACCGCAGACCCAAGCGGAGGCGGTTCACGCTGGAACTCGGCGTGCTGGTGCTGGCCGTGGCCGTGGTGTGGGGCGCGGTGCTCGGCTATCTCGCGCACCAGCGCACGCGGGTGGAGGCGGAGGCCTTCGCCACCGCAGGCGACCTCGCGCGCGGCTTCGGCGAGAGCGTGTCGCGCACGCTGGAGGCGATGGACCAGGTCTTCGCCATGCTGCGCGCCTTCCATCGCGCGGACCCGGAGCGGTTCGATATCCAGGCGCTGGCGCCGCGCGACCAGGTGCTGAACGACCTCATGCTGCAGATGGCGGTGACCGATGCGCGCGGGATGATGCGGGCGAGCAATCTCGGCGGGCCGCCGGTGGACCTTTCGGACCGTGAGCATATCCGCGTGCATCTGGAACGGCCGGGCGACTTCCTGTTCGTCAGCAAGCCGGTGCTCGGCCGCGTCTCCCGCCGCTGGGCGATCCAGCTCACGCGCAAGCTGTTCGATGCCGAGGGCGCGATGGTGGGCGTGATCGTGGTGTCGCTGGACCCGGCCTATTTCGCGCGCTTCTACGCCTCCTTCAACGCGCCGGGCGGGGCGATCGCGCTGGTGGGGCTGGATGGCGCGTTCCGCGCGCGGGCGCCTGCGGTGGAGGGCTCGCTGGGGGCGGAGCTGGGGGCCGCGACGATGGAGCGGCTGCGCGCCCCGGCGGAGTCCGGCACCTGGTGGGGCGCCAGCGAGATCGATGGGCAGGAGCGGCTCTACGCCTACCGGCGGCTGGACCGCTATGGCCTGGCGGTCACGGTGGGGCTGTCCTCGCGCGAGGTGTTCCGCGGCTTCGAGCGGGAATCCGCCGGGTTCCTGCTGGCCGGGCTCGGGCTCACGGTGCTGGTGGTGGTGCTGGGGCAGATGCTGATCCGTTCGCGCGGGCGGCTGGAGACCTCCCAGGCGGCGCTCAGCGGCACGCTGGAGAACATGAACCAGGGCATCCTGATGGTGGATGCCGAGGGCCGGGTGCCGGTGATCAACGGGCGCGCGGTGGAACTGCTGGGCCTGCCGGCGGAGCTGGCGCGGCCGGGCATTGCCTTCCGCGCCATCCTGGAATGGCAGATCGCGCGCGGGGAGTTCCAGCCGCAGGGCAGCGACATCGACGTGGATGCGCTGGCGCGCGCCGGCGGGCTCGGCCCGGCCGCCTATGAGCGGCAGCGGCGCGACGGTCGGGTGCTGGAGGTGCAGACGCGCCGCCTGCCCGATGGCGGGGCGGTGCGCACCTATTCGGATGTCACGGAGCGCCGCCAGAACGAGCGTGCGCTGGCCGCGGCGCGCGATGCGGCGGAGGCGGCTTCGCGGCTGCGGGCCGAGTTCATGGCCACGATGAGCCACGAGATCCGCACGCCGCTGAACGCTGTGGTCGGCATTGCCGGGCTGATGGGCGAGGCGGAGCTGCCGCCGCACCTGCGGCGCTATGCCGGCGCGCTACGCGAGGCGGCGGAGACGTTGCTGGCGGTGATCGACGACATCCTCGATTTCTCCAAGCTCGATGCCGGGCGGATGGAGGTGGAGGCGATCGCCTTCGAACTGCCGGCGCTGGTGGCCGGCGTGGTGGACCTGATGGAGGTGCGCGCGGCCGAGAAGGGGCTGGCGCTGGCGATGGACGTGCCGGCCTCGGCCCCGGCGCTGGTGGGCGACCCCGGGCGGCTGCGCCAGGTGCTGCTGAACCTCGTCGGCAACGCGGTGAAGTTCACCGAGGCCGGGCGGGTGGAGGTCGCGGCCAGCCTGGAAGAGGCCGGGGCGGGGCGGATGCGCCTGCGCGTGGCGGTGCGCGACACCGGGCCCGGGATTGCACCGGATGCGCAGGCACGGTTGTTCGAGCCCTTCGCGCAGGCCGACGGCTCGATCTCGCGGCGCTATGGCGGCACCGGGCTGGGGCTGGCGATCTGCCGCCGGCTGCTGGAGGGGATGGGTGGCACGATCAGCGTGGCGAGCACGCCGGGCGCCGGCTCCGAGTTCGCCTTTGCGCTGGAGCTTCAGGTGGCCCCGGCCCTGGCCGCGCCGGGCGGGGTGGCGGCGGGCGGCAGCGGCCGGGCGCTGCGCATCCTGCTGGCCGAGGACAACGCCACCAACCGGCTGGTGGCGGTGACGCGGCTGGAGGGGATGGGCCACGCGGTGGAAGCCGTGCCGGGCGGCGAGGAGGCGGTGCGGCAGGTGCGGCTGGCGCCCTACGACCTCGTGCTGATGGATGTGATGATGCCGGGGATGGACGGGCTGGCGGCAACCCGGGCGATCCGCGCGCTGCCGGGGCCGGAGGCGGTGGTGCCGATCGTGGCGCTGACCGCCAACGTCTTCGCCGAGCACCGCGAGGCCTGCCGCGCGGCGGGGATGGACGGGTTCCTGGGCAAGCCGATGACCCCGGCGGCGCTGGAGCAGGTGCTGGCCCAGGCCGATGCCGGCACGCTGCGTCGCGCCGGCGGGCGGGAGGAGGCGGCCGGCGACACCCTCTCGCGGCTGGCCGGCGAATTCGGCGCCGCCGAGGCGCAGGAAGTGCTGGCCGGCTTCGTCGCCGAGGGCCGCGCCGCGGCAGAGGCGATGCGCAATGCCGTGGCCGCCA
>CANHCJ010000076.1 GCA_947458025.1 Rhodospirillales bacterium
CGGCGATCTCCGTTGCCACGCCCAGGCGCGCGGCCTGGGTCTGCAGTTCCCGCTCAAGCTCGCGCTGGGGCGTGACATCCTGAAGGGTCAGGATCAGCTGGTCGTCGAGGCCGGGAATGGCTTCGCGGATCATGCCCACGAGGCTGACATGGCGAATGCGGTCGGCGATCGTCATCTGCACGACCAGGCTGAAGGCGACTGCCTCGGCGCCGGCGCTGGTCACCAGAGCCTCCAGCGACTGCCTGTCGTCCTCCGCGAGGCTCTCGATCACCGAGTCCAAGGCGAGGGGGCGGTCCTCGGGCCAGGCGAGCAGCGTGCGCAGGTTGGGGGATGCCACGACGGTTGCGTCCCGCCAGGTGCGGCCCGGCGGGCGCGTGAGTTCCGCCACGGCAATGCCGCCCATGGCCTGGAACAGCCGGTCACGGCGCAGACGCAGGTCAGCGCCCAGGCGGGCCGCATCCTCGATGGGGATGGGGCCGGACCCTGTGCCGGTGGCGGCGCCGCGATAGGCGCGATGGATCGCCGCGGCGCCCGCCGCCGCGAGACCCAGCGTGGCCAGCACCATTGCAACGGCGATCCACGCCGTGCCGCCTGGGCCGAACGGAACACCCTGCAGCATGGAAGGGGCCGGCTGGGAGATGGCCACGAGCAGCCCGCTGCGCGGCGCCTGTGCGAAGGCGCTGGACTGGAGCTTGCCTTCGGGCCCGGCTCCGTCCGGCAGCATTCCGGCCTGGAGTGCGGCGTCGCGCCTTCCGGCCGCCGGCGGCAAGACGGCGCCGGGATCCCTGGACCACTGGTGGCGGCCTTCGCGGTCTGCGACGGCCACGACGTGCCACCGCCTGCCGGCGCCCTCCTCGCCGGCGGCCAGGAGGCTGTCGGCCGCCACGGCGACGTCAAGCCGCGCCATCCGCGCCTCGTCCGTCCGTACCGGCAGGCTGGCGACCAGGGCCGGTGCCTGTTGCAGGGTTTCGGCGGTGAACTGGCCCGACATTGGCTGGGGGCGATCGGCGGCATCATCCCAGGCCATCCCGACCGCGAAGACGGCGCGGCCCTGGTGGTCGCGCAGGATGGCCGCGCTGATCAGGCCCTGGGCAAGGGCCATCTCGGCCTGTTCGCGAAGGGTGGCGATGTCGCCCCGCAGCGCGGCGGGCGAGCCGGCCAGGAGCCGCATGGTCCTGTGCGACAGCTCCAGCCTGGAGTCGATCTGCCGTGCCAGGCGTTCCGCATCGGCCACCAGATCGGCTTCCGCCCATGCCCTGGTGCTGACATGGGAGTGCCATGTGGACAGGAGCGCATGGGACAGCAGTGGCGTCAGCGCCAGGAACATCACGGCGATCACGAAGTTTCGGAGCGAAACCGACCAGCGGTCCAGGCGGAAGATCTGCATTTGGCCCCACATCAGGGCGTCCTTGTCGCGAGATGCCGGTCCGGACGGGGAGGCCTGCGCGCGCAGTCCGTTCGGGTCGGCAGGGCTGGCGATGCTGCGCCAGGATCGTCTCTAAAGGAGTTGCGGCCGCAGATGCATACGCAAAGATACGGGTGGGAATGATACGGAAGGGCTGCCGCCGCCCGGTGTAGCCGCGGTGGCGCCCCTTCCCTGAGGCCGATGAATCGCGCGGGGCTTTCGGATCCGCGGGCCGATCGGGTTATGCTTTCGGCGAAACGGAGGGAGGCCCGTGATGTCCAATACCCTGGTGACCGAGCGCAACGTGCTGGTGCCGATGCGCGACGGCGTGAGCCTTGCCGTGGACATCGTGCGGCCGGCGGCGGGGCGGGCGCCGGCCATCCTGAACTTCAATCCCTACCACAAGGACGGGCGCGGCGGGCGCACCAGCGTGGCCTCCGTGCACGAGCATTTCGCCGCGCGCGGCTATGCCGCGGTGACGGCGGACCTGCGCGGGCTGGGCAATTCGGGCGGCGTCTCGCCCGGGCCGTTCGCGCCGGGCGAGGGGCTGGACGGGCACGACCTGGTGGAGTGGATCGCCGCGCAGCCGTGGTGCGACGGCAATGTGGGCATGTGGGGCGTTTCGTATCCCGGCATCACCTCGCTTTCCACCGCCGCCACGCGGCCGCCGCACCTGAAGGCGATCGTGCCGATCCATGCCACCTCCGACCTGCATCGCGGCGTGGTCTCGCTGGGCGGGACCGGGAGCGGGTTCTGGATGCGGGCGGATTGGGGGCCGCGCATGGTGGCCTACAACCTGATGCCGCCGCAGTGGCTGGACCTCGACGGACGCTGGGCGCGGACCTGGTCGGAGCACCTGGAGGGCAACACGCCCTGGGTGGAGGCGTTCGCGGCGCATCCGGGGTTCGACGGGTACTGGCGCTCGCGCGTGGCCGACATGGGGCGGATCGAGTGCCCGAGCTTCAACATCTGCGGCTGGCGCGACCTGTATGCGGATTGCACGCCGCGCGACTTCGCCGCCATCGGTGCGCCGAAGAAGCTGCTGATGGGGCCGTGGAAGCACGAGTTCCCGGACACCGGCAAGGAGGCGCCGGCGGCGGGGCTGGCGGACATGGAGCGCTGGTTCGACCGCTGGCTGATGGGCCGGCGCACCGGCATCGAGGACGAGGCGCCGGTTTCGGTGTACGTGCAGGGCCGCGAGGGGGTCTGGCGCGCCGAGGCGCAATGGCCGCCGGCGCGGCTGGCGCCGCAGGAGATGGCGCTGGGCAGTGACGGCTCGCTGGGCGAGGCGGCGGGGCAGGGGGCGAGCGAGCATGTCTACGACCCCACCATCGGCATGCAGTCGCTGGCCTGGGACCCGTGGACGACCGCGATCGACCCGGCGCTGCCGCATGACCAGTCGGGCGACGATGCGCGCTCGCTGTGCTTCACCACCGCGCCGTTGCGCGCGCCGATGGAGCTGATCGGCGCGCCGGAGGCGATGCTGGAGGTGGCGGCCAGCGCGCTGCCGCTGAACCTGGTGGTGAAGCTTTCGGCGGTGGCGCCGAACGGGCGCTCCGTGCTGATCACCAGCGGCTGGGTGGATCTTTCGGGCCAGGTGCGCCCGGGCGAGCGGGCGCGCGTGGCGGTGCCGCTGCGGGCCACCGCGTATCGGCTGCTGCCCGGCGAGCGGCTGCGCGTGGCGGTGAGCTGCGCCGATTTCCCGCGCGTGTGGCCCACGCCGGTGCCGGCGGTGCTGAGGCTGTTCCATGGCGCGAGCCGCATCGTGCTGCCGGTGTGCCCGCCGCCGGCGGACGAGGCGCGGCCGGCCTGGGGGCGGCTGCAGCCGCAGGTGCTCGCCTCGCCGAACGACCGTGGCGGCGGCCAGAGCTGGGATCTCACGCGCGACCTGATGACGGACACGGTGCGGCTTTCGGCCACCAAGACCGAGCGGGTGCGGATCGACGCGCGGACCGAGGTGGCGACGGACCACGCCTATGGCGCGGCGGTGAGCGCGGCGCGGCCGGACCAGGCGCGCATGCATTCCACCACCACGGTGCGGATCGAGCGGCCGGTGGGTGCCACCACGCTGGTGGCGCGCAGCGTGACCACCGCGCACCACACGGCGGTGGAGGTGGACATCGCGGTGGATGGCCAGCCGTTCTGGAACCGGCGCTGGCGCTACGACGCGGCGATGTGATTGCCGCCGGACCGTTCCTGACCTAGCGTTCGTTCTCCGGGCCGCGCGGCCCGCAGCAGGGGAGAGGGACCATGGCATCCAGGCGGCAGGTTCTCGGTTCGGCGGCGGCGCTGCTGGCGGGCGGCACGATGGGGATGCCCCGGCTGGCGCGGGCGCAGCAGAAGCGCGGCGGGGTGCTGACGGCGATCCTGAACCCCGAGCCGCCGCTGCTGGTGCTGGGGCTGAACCAGCAGGCGCCGACGCAGCTGGTGGCGGGCAAGATCTACCAGGGCCTGCTGCGCTACGACTTCGCCCTCAAGCCGCTGCCGAGCCTGGCGAAGTCCTGGACCGTGTCGCCCGACGGGCTGACCTACACGTTCCGGCTGGAGGAGGGGGTGAAGTGGCACGACGGCGCGCCCTTCACCGCCGATGACGTGGTGTTCAGCTGCGCGAAGTTCCTGCCGGAGGTGCATCCGCGGGCGCGCGCCACCTTCGAGCGCTGTGAGAGCATCACCGCGGCGGACAAATTCACCGTGGTGTTCAAGCTGAAGGCGCCGTTCGAGCCGTTCCTGTACGCGTTCCTGCCGGCAGGCGCGCCGATGATGCCCAAGCACATCTACGACGGCACCGACTACCGCGCGAACCCGAAGAACGCGACGCCGATCGGCACCGGCCCGTTCAAGTTCCGCGAATGGGTGAAGGGCAGCCACATCACGCTGGTGCGCAACGACGAATACTGGAAGCCGGGCCGCCCGTTCCTGGATGGCGTGACCTACCGGGTGATCCCCGATGCCGCCGCCCGCGCGCTGGCGGTGGAGACCGGGCAGGTGGACCTGGCCCAGGGCAACGACGTGGAGGCGTTCGACGTGCCGCGGCTGGCCAAGCTGGCGCACTTGGAGCTTTCGACGAAGGGCTACGAAACCGTGGCGCCGATCTCCTGGATCGAGATCAACCACCGCACGGCGCCGTTCTCCGACAAGCGCTTCCGCCAGGCGATGATGCACGCGATCGACCGCGACTTCATCGTGAAGAACATCTTCTTCGGCCTCGGGCGGCCGGCGAGCGGGCCGATCAACACTGCCACGCGCTTCCATGATGCCAAGGCGATCAAGCGCTACCCCTATGACCTCAAGCGCGCCGAGGTGCTGCTGGACGAGATGGGGCTGCGGCCGGGCGCCGGCGGGGTTCGTGCGCGCATCAAGATGATGGTGCTGCCCTATGGCGAGGTGTGGGTGCGGCAGGCGGAATACGTGAAGCAGGCGCTGCGCCGCGTGGGCATCGACGTGACGCTGGAGAGCAACGACGCCGGCGGCTGGGTGAAGCGGATCGGCGACTGGGACTACGAGACCAGCTTCGATTTCGTCAGCCAGTTCATGGACCCCGCGATGGGCGTGGCGCGCACCTATATCAGCAGCAACATCCGCAAGGGCGTGCCGTTCACCAACACCATGGGCTACGTGAACCCGCGGGTGGACGAGCTGTTCGACAAGGCGCCGAAGCAGACCGACCCGGCCAAGGCGCAGGCGATGTACAGCGAGGTGCAGGCGATCCTGACCGAGGACGTGCCGGTGGTGTGGCTGACGGAGCTGGAATTCCCGGTGCTGATCAACAAGCGCTTCCGCAACGTGAACATCGACGCGAACGGGCCCAACAGCGAGTTCGACGAGGCGCATCTGGCCTGACGGAAGATGGGCGGCCGGCTCGGCTTCATCGGCCAGCGGCTGGTGAAGGCTGTCTTCGTGATCCTGGGCATCATCGTGCTCAACTTCCTGCTGATCCGGCTGGCACCGGGCGATCCCGCCCTGGTGCTGGCCGGCGAGGCGGGCGCGGCGGATCCCAAGTTCGTCGATGACCTGCGGCGCGAGTTCGGGCTGGACCAGCCGGTGTGGCGCCAGCTGATGATCTACATGGGCGGCATCCTCTCTGGCGATCTCGGCTTCTCCTACCGGCAGAAGGCGCCGATCCTCGACCTGATCCTGCAGCGCCTGCCGCAGACCATCCTGCTGACCGGCACGGCGCTGGCCTTCGCCATCGTGGTGGGCGTGTCGCTCGGCGCAATGGCGGCGCGGCGGGTGGGCAGCTGGGCGGATTCGATCATCACCACCCTGGCGCTGCTGGTGTACGCCATGCCGCAGTTCTGGCTCGGGCTGATGCTGGTGCTGCTGTTCGGCGTGCAGCTGGGCTGGCTGCCGACCTTCGGCATGAACACGATCAACTCCGGCTTCACCGGCATCGACCATGCGCTGGACGTGGCGCGGCACCTGGTGCTGCCGTCGCTCACGCTCGGGCTGTTCTTCATGGCGGTGTATGCGCGGCTCACCCGCGCCTCCATGCTGGAGGTGGCGGATCTGGATTTCGTGCGCACCGGGCGGGCGAAGGGGCTGGCGGAGGGGCGGGTGCAGCGGCGCTACATCCTGCGCAACGCGCTGCTGCCGGTGGTGACCTATGCCGGGTTGCAGGCCGGCTACCTGGTGGGCGGCTCGATCCTGATCGAGACGGTGTTCGCCTGGCCCGGCATCGGGCGGCTGGCGTTCGAGGCGGTGCTGGTGCGCGACTACAACCTGCTGCTGGGCATCTTCATCATCGCCTCGGTGCTGGTGATCGCCTTCAACCTGCTGACCGACATCCTCTACACCGTGGTCGATCCGCGGATCGAGCTGGGCACGTGAGGGATTTCGTTCGCCGCTTCGGCCGCAACAAGGGCGCGGTTGTCGGCGCGGTGGTGCTGCTGCTGGTGGTGGCGCTGGCGCTGCTGGCGCCGTTCCTGTTCCCCAACGACCCCTGGGAGATCCTGGGCCCGCCCTTCCGCCGGCCCGGCGAGATGGGCTTCCTGCTCGGCACCGACACGCTGGGGCGGGACGTGGCGGCGGGCATCGCGCATGGCGCGCGGGTGACGCTGCTGCTGAGCCTGGTCTCCACCGCGGTGGCGCTTTCGATCGGCGTGGTGCTGGGCGCGGTGGCCGGCTACCACGGCGGCTGGGTGGACGACGTGGTGATGCGCTTCACCGAGTTCTTCCAGACCATCCCGAACTTCATCCTGCTGGTGGTGCTGGTGGCGATCTTCACGCCCTCCATCGCCTCCATCGTGGTGGCGATCGGCATCGTCAGCTGGCCGCCGCTGGCGCGCATCGTGCGCGGCGAGTTCCTGACGCTGCGCTCGCGCGAGTTCGTGCAGGCGGCCGAGGTGCTGGGGCAGGGCAGCCCGCGCATCATCTTCGGCGAGATCCTGCCGAACGCGCTTTCGCCGGTGATCGTCTCGGCCTCGCTGATGGTGGCGACCGCGGTGCTGCTGGAATCCGCGTTGTCGTTCCTGGGGCTGGGCGACCCGAACCTGATGAGCTGGGGCTACATGATCGGCGCCTCGCGCACCGTGATCCGCCAGGCGTGGTGGATCAGCTTCTTCCCGGGCGTGGCCATCGCGCTGACCGTGCTGGCGCTGAACCTGGTGGGCGAGGGACTCAACGACGCGCTGAACCCGCGCCTGGCGCGCAAGGGCCGGGCATGAGCGAGGCGCCGCTGCTCGCCATCGAGAACCTCGCCATCGCCCTGCCACGCGGCGCGGAGCGGGCGCTGGCGGTGGACGGGATCAGCCTCTCGCTGGCGCGCAACGAGATCCTGTGCATCGTGGGTGAATCCGGCTCGGGCAAGTCGATGACGGCCCATGCCGTGATGGGCCTGCTGCCGCAGCCGCAGGTGCGGGCGACGGGCGGGCGCATCCTCTACCAGGGCGAGGACCTGCTGGCCGCGCGGCCGGAGCGCATGCGCGCGCTGCGCGGGCACAAGCTGGGCATGATCTTCCAGGAGCCGATGACGGCGCTGAACCCGATCATGCGCATCGAGGCGCAGATCGCCGAGGTGATCCAGGAGCACGCGCCGCTGGACCGCGCGGCACTGCGCGCGCGGGTGACGGAGCTGCTGCTGGCCGTGGGCCTGCCGGACCCGGAGCGGCTGCGCCGCGCCTGGCCGCACCGGCTTTCCGGCGGGCAGCGCCAGCGGGTGATGATCGCCATGGCGCTGGCCCTGGGCCCGGACATCCTGATCGCCGACGAGCCGACAACGGCGCTGGACGTGACGACGCAGGCGCAGATCCTGGCGCTGATCCGCCGCATCCAGGCGGAGCGGCAGATGGGGGTGCTGCTGATCACGCATGATTTCGGCGTGGTGGCGGAGGTGGCGGACCGCGTGGCGGTGATGCAGCACGGCCGGATCGTGGAGATCGGGCCCGTCGCGCAGATCCTGCAGGCGCCGGAGCATCCCTACACGCGCAGCCTGATCGCCGCCGTGCCGCGGCTGGTGGCCGCGCCCAAGCCCGTGCTCGCCGAGGCCCCCGTGGTGCTGGAGGCCGAGCAGGTGAGCAAGACCTTCCGCCAGCGCAGCTGGATTCCCGGCCGCGGCACCGAGGTGGCCGCGGTTCGCAACGTGAGCCTGGCGCTGCGCCGCGGCGAGACAGTGGGGATCGTGGGCGAATCCGGCTCCGGCAAGTCCACCTTCGCGCGCTGCGTGGTGCGGCTGCTCGATCCCGATGGCGGGGCGATCCGGCTGGACGGCACCGACATCGTGAAGCTGGGCCGCCGCGCGCTGCGGCCGCACCGGCGGCGCATCCAGATGGTGTTCCAGGATCCCTATGCCTCGCTCAATCCGCGCCGGCGCGTGGGCGACATCATCGCCGCCGGGCCGCTGGCCCATGGCGTGCCGCGCGCGGAGGCCGAGCGGCGGGCGCACGAGCTGCTGGCGCTCGTGGGGCTGGATGCGGCCTCGGCCGGGCGCTACCCGCACGAATTCTCCGGCGGGCAGCGCCAGCGCATCGGCCTTGCGCGCGCCCTGGCCATGCAGCCGGAGGTGCTGGTGGCGGACGAGCCGGTGAGCGCGCTGGATGTTTCGGTGCAGGCGCAGGTGCTGGCGCTGCTGGCCGATGTGCGCGCGCGCCTCAACCTCTCGATGCTGTTCATCACCCATGACCTGCGCGTGGCAGCCCAGGTGTGCGACCGGGTGGCGGTGATGTACCGCGGCGAGATCGTGGAGCTGCGCCCGACGGCGGAGCTGTTCGCCGATCCGCACCATCCCTATGTGCGCGACCTGCTGGCCGCCGTGCCCGGCCGGCAATGGCTGCCGGCGGTCGCGGGCTGAACCGCGCGGGCGTCAGCCCGGCTGGCTCCAGCGCGGGAAGGGGTCGGGCAGGTTGGCCCAGGCCTTGGCGCCCGGGCGCATCTCCTTGTCGGTGAGCAGGCAGGCATCCAGCGCGGCGCGCAGCGCGGGCTCGTCCATGCCGATGCCGATGAACACGAGCTCCTGGCGGCGGTCGCCGTACATCGGGTGCCAGGTCTTGCGGATGGTGGCCTGCCATTCCGGGTCCTGCGGCCGCTGCTGCGGCGGCACCGCGGCCCACCAGAACCCCGCCGCCTCGTGCCGGCCGACGGCGCCGGCCAGCTGCCAGGAGCCGGCCCAGCGCATGCGCGTGGCCAGCCAGAAGAACCCCTTGGCGCGGATCACCCCCGGCAGGTCGCTGCCGAGGAAGCGGTGGAAGCGGGCCGGATGGAACGGCCGCTGCGCGCGGTAGACGAAGTTGGTGATGCCGAACTCCTCGCTTTCGGGCAGGTGGGTGCCCGACAGCGCCCTGGACCAGCCGGCCTGCTGCTGGGCGCGGGCGAAATCGAACCGCCCCGTGCCCATCACGCGGTCGAGCGGCACGAGGCCATGTGATGCGCGGACGATCTCCGCCCCCGGGTTGAAGGTGGCCAGGATCGACTCCAGGCGCCGCAGCTCGGCCTCGGGGAGCAGGTCGGTCTTGTTCACCACGATCACGTCGGCGAATTCGACCTGCTCCACCAGCAGGTCGACCAGCATGCGGCCGTCATCCTCGCCGGCGGTCTCCCCGCGGTCGGCCAGGCTGTCGTGGCTGGCGTAGTCGCGCAGGAAGGCGGCGGCATCCACCACCGTGACCATCGTGTCCAGCTGCGCGCAGTCGGCGAGGCTGAAGCCTTCCTCGGTGCGGAAATCGAAGGTCGCGGCCACCGGCATGGGCTCGGCGATGCCGGTGCTTTCGATCAGCAGGTAGTCGAAGCGCCCTTCGGCGGCCAGGCGCGCGACCTCCTGCATCAGGTCCTCGCGCAGGGTGCAGCAGATGCAGCCGTTGGACATCTCCACCAGCTTCTCCTCCGTGCGGGAGAGCTGGCCGGCATTGCCGACCAGCGCGGCGTCGATGTTCACCTCGCTCATGTCGTTGACGATGACGGCGACGCGCTTGCCTTCGCGATTGGCCAGCACGTGGTTGAGCAGCGTGGTCTTGCCGGCGCCGAGGAAGCCCGAGAGCACGGTGACGGGAAGGCGGGGCGTGGTGGTCGGGAGGGTCATGGCAGGGATCCGGCTTCGTCGATGCAGAGGAGAAGGCGCGCGCGGCGGCCCGGCGGCAGGCGGCTCACCGGGGGCGAGCGGTGGCGGGTGCGCGGGCCTGGGTCGGGGTGGCGGCTGCCCTTGAACAGCCCGACCTGGAACGCGGCCATCCGGTGGATGCGGCCGTCGCGGCCGAGCCAGTCGGTGCCGGCGCCGGCATAGGTGCACAGCAGGCGCAGGCGGACCGCGTCGACGTGGAACAGGCGGCAGGAATCGTCGTCGAGGTGCTCCAGGCGCAGCCGCACGGCGGGCGAGCCGGCGATGGCGGCGAACATCCGGGCCAGCGAGGCGATGTCGGCCAGCAGCGCGCCCGCGCGTGGTGGCAGCAGCGCTCGCAGTTGCCGCGTTGCGGCATCGGCGGGGCCTTCGGCGACATGGCTGAAGCCCGGGCCGGCGAGGATTGCCGCAATGGCCGGGCGGCAGGGCCGGGCGGGCTGCCGGTCCCAGATCGCCAGGCCCGTGCCCGGCTGCAGGATCGCGGCCAGCGCGCCCGGGCCGAGGCATTGCGCGTGCGTGGGGGAGGCCGGCGGGGGCATGGCCATGGGTGTCGAAATCGATTCAAATGCCTGCATTCGTAGGTCTTCCGCCATGCCGCCTGGGTTGTAATGTTATACTATAACGTCTAAGGGACAAGCCTCATCTCGGAGGGGTGTCATGTTGCGTTCCAGTCCTGCCCGCATGGCCGCGTCCACGCCGGCGACCACTCCTCGCACGGCGGCCTGGCGGTTCTGCCTTGCGCTGGCTGGTGCGCTGGGCCTGGGGGCCACGGTGCCCTCCCCGGCGGCGGCCCAGGACCGGCTGCTGTCCGTCGTCGCGCCCTGGCAGGTCACCTCGCTCGACCCGGCCGATACCGGCTACATCGCCGCCCGCATGGGCATTGCCGAGACGATCGTGGGCGTGGAGCCCGATGGCAGGCTGGTCGGCCTGGTCGCTTCGGGCTGGAGCCTGGACGATGACCGCCTGACCTGGCGGTTCCCGGTGCGCGCCGGGCTGCGCTTCCACGACGGCACGCCGGTGACGCCTGCGGACCTGATGGCCGCGGTGGAGCGCGCGCGCGCCACTGGCGAGACGCTCGGCGCGGTGCCGATCGCCTCGATGGCCGTGGCCGGCGACACGCTGGTGCTGAAGACCACCGCGCCCTTCGCGCCGCTGCCCGCCTTCCTCACCGACTATGCCGCCATCGTGCTGGCCCCCTCCGCACGCGGGGCGGACGGGAAGATCGCGGCCTGGACCGGCACCGGCCCCTATCGCGTCACCGCCATCGATGGCGACCGCAGCGTGGACGTGGCCGCCTTCGAGCGTGGCGGGGCGCTGCCGGCGGTGCGCCGGGCGCGCTACCACGCCGTGCCCCAGGGCGAGACCCGCGCGGCGATGGTGGAGGCCGGGGACGCCGATGTCGCCTACACCCTGCTGCCGGCCGCGGTGCCGCGGATCAACGCCGGCAGCCGGGCGAAGGTGCAGAGCGTCACCATTCCGCGCGTTCGCGTGATGCCGCTGAATGTCGGCCTGCCGGTGTTCGCCGACGTGCGGGTGCGCCAGGCGATCAGCCTGGGCCTCGACCGGGCCGGCATCGCCGCGGCCGTGCTGCGCCATCCGCCGAGCGCAGCCACGCAGCTGCTGCCGCCGATCCTGGCGGAATGGCACAACCCGGCGCTGCCGCCCCATGGCCGCGACGTCGCCCGCGCCCGCGCGCTGCTGGCCGAGGCCGGCTGGACGCCCGGCGAGGGCGGCGTGCTGCACAAGGACGGCGCCGCGCTGCGCTTCACCGTGCTGGTGCTGGCCAACCGGCCGGAGCTGCCGCCGATGGCCGCGGCGATGCAGGCCCAGCTGCGCGAGATCGGCATCGACATGCAGATCCGCACCGGCCCGGGCAGCATCGTGCCCCAGGCGCATCGCGACGGTACCTTCCAGGCCGGGCTGGTGAGCCGAACCTATGTGAACGTGCCCGACCCGATCGGCACCATCCTGCCCGACTTCACCCGCGACCGGACCGTGTGGTCACAGTCCGGCTGGATCAATGCCGAGATCCGCGCCCTGGTGCCCGAATACATGGCCAGCTTCGACGAGGGGCGCCGCGCCGCGCTGCGCAAGCGCATCGGCGAGATCCTGCACGCCGAGCTGCCGGTGATCCCGGTGGCGTGGTTCGAGCACACGGTGGCGGTGTCGAACCGGCTGAAGCCGGTGCCGGTCGATCCGTATGAGCAGCGCTACCTGATCGACCGGATGGCATGGGCCAACTGATCGGCGCCTTGGCCGGCCGGCTGGCGCAGCTTGCCGCCATGCTGCTGGCCGTGGTGCTGCTGTGCTTCGTGGCCATGCAGGCGCTGCCGGGCGACAAGGCGCTGCAACTGGCCGTGGCGCGGCACGGCGAGCGCGCCACGGAGGCCGGGATCGTCCAGGCCCAGCGCGATGGCGGCTTCGACCGCTCGATGGCGGCGCAATTCGCCGACTGGGCCGGGCGGCTGGTGCGGCTGGACCTCGGCCACTCGCTGGTCAGCCGCCGGCCGGTGGCCGAGGAGCTGGGGCCGCGCCTGCGGGTGACGCTGCTGGCGGGCGCGGCCTCGGTGCTGCTGGGCCTGGCGATCGGGTTGCCGCTGGGCCTCTGGGCGGGGCTGCGGCCGGGTGGGATTGCCGATGGCGCGGTGGCGGTGGCCGCGGCGCTGTTCAGCGCGGTGCCGGCCTTCCTGCTCGGGCTTGTGCTGATGATGCTGTTCGCCATCCGCCTCGGCTGGCTGCCGGCGGCGGGCAGTTCCTCGCTGCTGCACTGGGTGTTGCCGGTCTGCACCCTGGCGCTCGGTTTTGCCGCCCCGCTCGCCCGCGTCACCCGCCTTGCGGTGCTGGAGGCGTGGGGCGCCTTTCCGGTGACGTTCGGGCGCCTGAAGGGGCTTTCGCCCGCCCGGGCCGGGCTGCGCCATGGCGTGCGCAACGCCGCGATCCCCGTGGTGATGCTGGCCGGGCTGCGCTTCGCCGCGGTGATCGAGGGCTTTGCGGTGGTCGAGACGCTGTTCAACCTGCCCGGCCTGGGCGACCTGCTGGTGCGTGCGCTGGTGGCGCGCGACATCCCCACGGTGCAGGCCGCAGCGCTGCTGTTCGGCCTCATCTACGGCGTGGTTGGCCTGCTGCTCGATGCCGCCTGTGCGGCGATCGACCCGCGGCGGCGGCTGCGCCTGAGGCCGCTGTGACCTGGCGCGGCCGCGGGATGGCGCCGCTGCTGCTGCTGGCGCCGGCGCTGCTGCTGGGCACGGTGGTGCCGCTGCTGGCCCCCGATCCGCTGCGTCAGGA
>CANHCJ010000077.1 GCA_947458025.1 Rhodospirillales bacterium
AAGACACTGCTGCGACGCGCCGACGAACGCTCCATTGCCGCCGTCTGGCACCGCATCGGCACCCTCCTCAGCGCATTCTCACCCGCCGAGTGCGCGAGCTACCTTAGACATGCAGGATACGCTTCAGCGTAAGAAGATCACGCTCTAGGAATTCGGCCCGCGCTCCATCGACACCGGCTGCCAGCGCCGCGCGGCCAGGCGCGGCAGCACGGTGGGGTTCACGCAGCTCATCGGCCAGCGCCCCTGCAACGCCAGCGCGATCTCCTGCCCGGCGCGGCGGCGGCGCAGCGGCTCGGAGCGGGACGAGGCCGAGGCGGTGTGGGCGGCGAGGATGACGTTGCCCATGCGCAGGATCGGGTTGTCCTGGCGCGGCGGCTCCTCGGCCAGCACGTCGAGCCCGGCGCCGCGGATCCAGCCCTGCTCCAGGGCGCGGATCAGGGCGGGCTCGTCCACCGTGCCGCCGCGGCCGACATTGAGGAACCAGGCGGTGGGCTTCATGGCGCGGAAATGCGCCTCCCGCAGGAACTGCCGCGTCTCCGGCGTGCCCGGCAGGTGGTTGGAGACGAAGTCGCAGCCGAGCACCTCGGCCAGCGTGCAGGGCAGCACGCCGCGCTCCACCATCACCAGTTCCTCGATGAAGGGGTCGTAGGCCTTCACGATCAGGCCGAAGGGCCTGGCGCGGGCAGCCACGGCGCGCGGGATGTGGCCGAAGCCGATGAGCCCGAGGGTGAGGCCCATCAGGCGGGGGATCTGGAGAAGGGGCGTGCGGCCCTCGCGCCAGCGCCCTTCGCGCACCAGGCGGTCCTGGTTCAGCGTGTCGCGGAAGGTGGCGAGGAGCAGCATCATCAGGTGGTCGGCCACCTCCTCGATGAAGATGTCGGGCACGTTGGTGACGGGGATGCCGGCGGCGGTGGCGGCGGCGATGTCGGCGAAATCCACGCCCACGCCGTTGCCGGCGATCACGCGGCAGCGCTCCAGCCCGGCGATGATGCGCGGGGTCAGCTGCACGCCGCGGGCGAGGATGGCATCGGCGCTGCGGGCCGCGGCGAGGAAGGCGTCCTCCTCCGGGGGCGCCACGACGAACTCGGCGGCGATGTCGCCGAGGCCGATGCGTTCCTCGGCGAAGTCGTCCGGGCCGCCGCTGGTGACGATGCGAAAGGGGGGCATGTGGGCTCCGTGGGTCAGCCGGATGGCGGGCACGCGGTGTCGGGCGGCAGCAGGCGTTCGAGGTGCTGGAAATCCGGCTGCGGCGGGATGCTGAGGGTGACCGGGGCGCGGCAGGCGGCGGTGGCGGTGATGGTCACCTCGCGGGCGGCGAAATCGTAGCTGAAGCGATAGCTGGTGCCGGCCGAGGTGAGGGACTGGTTGATCCACTCCACCCGGGTGTAGGCCCCGGATGGGGCGAGATGCAGGGTGGGGCCGATATTGTGCGCCTGGGCGAAGTAGCAGCCGGCGACGGTGGCGCTCCGGCCGGCCTCGATCACGCGCAGGTCGAAGTTGGAGCCGAACATCCAGCGCACGCACCACAGCTCCACGGTGCGGCCGTGGCCGTCGCTATAGCTTTGCAGGCGGGTTTCGCCGATGGCGCCGAGGGCGAGGCCGGCGCTGTTGCACTCGCTGCGCGTGCCGGGCGGCGGGGTCTGGGCGGCGGCCGGCGCGGCGGGCAGGACAAGCAGGGCCAGGGCGATGGGCACGGCCTGGCCGAAACGGCGTGCGGGGGCCTCGCGGCCCCCGCATCCTGTCGAACAGTGGAACAAGGCCCTTACGAGTTCGGGCCGCGCTCCATCGAGATCGGCTGCCAGCGGCGGCGGCTGAGCTTGGGCAGCACGGTCGGGTTCACGCAGGACATCGGCCAGCGATCCGTCAGCGCCAGCGCCAGCTCCTGGCCGACGCGGCCGAGGCGGGCGGGGTCGAAGCGCGCGCTGGCCGAGGCGGTGTGGGCGGAGAGGATGACGTTCTTCATCTGCAGCAGCGGGTTGTCCTGGCGCGGCGGCTCCTGCACCAGCACGTCCAGCCCGGCGCCGGCGATCCAGTTCTCCTGCAGCGCCTTGATCAGCGCCGCCTCGTCCACCGTGGCGCCGCGGCCGACGTTCAGGAAGAACGCGGTCGGCTTCATCATGCGGAAGTGCTTCTCCTTCAGCATCGCCTGCGCTTCCGGCGTGGCCGGGGCGTGCATGGAGACGAAGTCGCAGGCCATGACTTCCTCGAGCGAGACCGGCAGCACGCCGTGCTCGATCATGACCAGTTCCTCGATGAACGGGTCATAGGCCTTGATGATCAGGCCGAACGGCTTGGCGCGCTTGGCCACCGCGCGGGCGACGTGGCCGAAAGCGACCAGGCCCAGGGTGAGGCCCATGAGGCGCGGCATCTTCAGCAGCGGGGTGCGACCCTCGCGCCAGCGGCCGTCGCGCACCAGCTGGTCCTGGCCGATCACGTCGCGGTGGCAGCCGAGCAGCAGCATCAGGCAGTGGTCGGCCACTTCCTCGATGAAGGTGTCGGGGCAGTTGGTGACCGGGATGCCCTTGGCCGTGGCGGCGGCGACATCCACGCTATCGACGCCCACCGAGCCCAGGGTGATGGTTTTGCACTGGGTCAGGCTGTCGATGATCTTCTTGGTGATCGGCATGCCCTTGGCGTAGAGCGCGTCGCAGTCCTTGGCGACCTCGATGAAGCCGTCCTCGTTCATCGGGCCTTCGACGATCTCGTAGTCGATGCCGGCGAGGTCGAGGGCCTGCTTCTCGTAGTCGTAGGTGACCTTGGCCGTGGTGAAGCTGGCCCCGGCCGGGGTGGCGATCTTGAACTTGGCCATGCGTGGCGTTCCTCTCGTGATACTCAGTTCTTCGGCGGGCGCGCGCGCACGGCCGCTTCGTTGACGTCGATGCCCCAACCCGGCGCATCCGACAAGACCAGCTCGCCGCCTTCCATGGTGGGGACGGTGGTGAAGAATTCGTCGCGCCAGGCGACGCTGTCGATGTCGATCTCCATCACGCGGAAATTCGGCACGATGGCGCAGAGATGGGCCGAGTGCATGGTGCAGAGATGGCCGTAGAAATTGTGCGGCGCCACGTTCATTTCATACACGTCGGCCATGGAGGCGATCTTCACGCTCTCGCCCAGGCCGTTCCAGACCACGTCGATGATCGGCACGTCCATGGAATAGTTCTCGAAGAACGGCTTGAAGTCGCGCCGGCCCAGCAGCGTCTCGCAGGAGGCGATGGGGCATGGGGCGATGGCCTTCAGCGAGGCGAGCGAGGCGGCGTCGTGCTGGTCGATCTCCAGCCAGGTGAGGTCGTAGGGCGCCACGGTGTCGGCGATGCGGCGGAAGCCCTCGGTCTTGAAGTGGAAGTTGGTGTCCAGGTGCACGCCGATATCGGGCCCGGCGCCGGCGCGCACGGCGGCCAGCGTGTCGCGCGTGTAGCGCAGCGCCTCCGGCGACCAGTTCAGCTCCGGCCAGCCCTTGTTGCGGCCGAAGCCGCCACCCCAGCTGGACAGCTTCTCGCCGTCCCAGGCCATGATGTTGGTTTTCATGCCCTTGAAGCCGAGCTTGCGGATCTCCTCCGCGTGGCGGCTCACGTCGTCGTAGTTGCGCAGCGGCGGCACGCCCATCTGGGCGGCGTTGCGGATGCGGTAGGTGGACATGTGCGACCAGTAGGTTTCGATCCGCGTGCGCACGGGTCCGCCGAACAGGGCATAGACCGGGATGCCGAGGTCCTTGGCCTTCACGTCCAGCAACGCGTTCTCGATCGCCGCGATCGCCTGCTGGTTGAGCCCGCCGCGCGATTGCCGGGTGAGCACGTGCAGGTGCGCCACGATCTGCTCGGTGGGGCGCGGGTCCCGCCCGATCAGCATTTCGCACAGCGCATCGATCACGCCCTTGAGGCCGGCGCTGCCGAAGCTTTCGTTGAATTCCGACCAGCCGACGATGCCGGTATCCGTGGTGATCTTCAGGAAGGAGAACATCCGCCAGCCGGCATCGGCGCGCAGGGTTTCAATGGCCTTGATTTTCATGTTTCCTCCAAGGCTCGCGCCCGCAACTGGTTGTGCCACTCCAACATGGCACGGGGCGATCGGCAACAGGGAGGAACTGATGGGCAAGCTCGACGGCAAGGTGGCCTGGGTGACGGGCGCGGGGAGCGGGATCGGCGAGGGCGCGGCCTATGCGCTGGCGGCGGAGGGCGCCACCGTGGTGATCACCGGCCGGCGCGTGCCGAACCTCGAGAAGGTGGCAGGCAAGATCGGCAAGAACGTCCACATCCAGCCCGGCGACATGACCGTGGCGGCGGACGTGGACCGGATCGTGGCCTGGATCAAGTCCACGCTCGGCCGGCTCGACATCTTCGTGGCCAATGCCGGCGCGAACATCCCCAAGCGCTCCTGGGCGGAGATGGAACATGCCGGGGCGGACCTGGTGATCGCCGCCAACCTCAACAGCGCCTTCTACGGCGCGATCGCGGTGCTGCCGATGATGCGGGCGCAGAAGGACGGGGTGATCATCTTCACCGCCTCCATGGCCGGGCGCTTCATCGGCGGGCTCTCGGGCGCGGCCTATACCGCAGCCAAGCACGGCGTGGTGGCGATGAGCCATTCCATCAACATGCAGGAATGCATCAACGGCATCCGCTCCACCGCGCTGCTGCCGGGCGAGGTGGCCACCGAGATCCTGGACAAGCGGCCGGTGCCGGTTTCCGCCGAGGACCGGGCGAAGATGGCGCAAAGCGAGGATGTGGGCGACCTGGTCCGCTACATCGCCTGCCTGCCGGCGCATATCTGCATCAACGAGGTGATGATCACGCCCACGCATAACCGGGGGTACCTGGCTTCTTTGAAGGCCCCCAGGTTGTAAAGGAAGCAAGCGGTTCTTTTTTGAAAAAAAGAACCAAAAAACTTTTCCCCGTTTGCTGGTCGTCCTGGCGCGGGCGCAAACGGGGAAAGTCTTTTTTGCTTCTTTTTTCTTCAGAAAAAAGAAGACTCTTTCCTGAGGGAGGCTCCGCATGAAGATCGTGATCGTAGGCGCCGGCGTCTTCGGCGCAAGCGTGGCCTACCACCTGGTGCGCGAAGGCGCGGAGGTGGTGGTGTTCGACCGCGCGGACCCCGGGCGCGCCACCTCGGCCGGGGCGGGCATCGTCTGCCCCTGGCTGTCGGCGCGGGAGGACGAGGGCTGGCTGCCGCTGGCCTATGGCGCCGGGCGCTACTATCCGCAGCTGGTGCAGGACCTGGCCGCCGAGGGCGAGACCGATCTGGGCTATCGCCGCGTGGGCCTGCTGGTGGTGCCGGACGAGGCGAAGCAGCTGGACGTGGTGGAGCAGCGCCTGGCCGTGCGCCGGCAGGTGGCGCCGGAGATGGGCGTGGTGAAGCGCGTGGGCGCGCAGGAGGCGGTGGAGATGTTCCCTGCCCTGCGCCCGGGCCAGCCGGCCACGCATATCGAGAACGCGGCGCGGGTGAACGGCCGCCTGATGGCCGCCGGCCTGCTGCGCGCCGCCCAGAAGCGTGGCGCGGTGGTGCGGGAGGGCTCGCCGGAGATCATCGCCGAGGGCGGCACGGCGCGCGGCGTGCGGCTGGGCAGCGAGGTGGTGGAGGCCGATGCCGTTGTCGTCACCGCCGGCGCCTGGGCCCCTGCCCTGCTGGCGCCGCTGGGCGTGGCGCTGCGGGTGGAGCCGCAGAAGGGCCAGATCGTGCACCTGCGCCTGGCGGGGGTGGATACCTCGCGCTGGCCGGTGCTGCAGCCGATGAACAGCTTCTACCTGCTGACCTTCGACGACTCGCGCGTGGTGATCGGCGCGACGCGGGAATACGGATCGGGCTTCGACTACCGCGTGACCGCCTCGGGCCAGAAGGCGGTGCTGGACGTGGCGCTGGCGGTGGCCCCGGGGCTGGCGGATGGCGAGCTGATCGAAACGCGCATCGGCTTCCGCCCGATGGCGGCGGACGAGCTGCCGATGCTGGGGGCCGTGCGCGGCATGCCCGGCCTGTTCGTGGGCAACGGGCTGGGGCCGAGTGGGCTGACGCTGGGGCCCTATGCCGGGCGGCTGCTGGCCGATGCGGTGCTGGGGCGGGCGGCGGAGATCGACCTTGCGGCCTACGACCCGCTGCGGATCTGAGGCGGAGGCATGAAAAAAGCCGCGGGGGTCGCCCCCCGCGGCTTCTTCATGGGCGTAGGGCCTAGGTCCCAGGCCTGGAAACCTCGGTCTCCTTGCAGGTGATGAATTCCAGCAGGACGGGCACACCCTCCTTGGTCTTCTGGATGCCGCGCTTGATCGCCGGGATGATGTCTTCCGGCTTCTCCACGCGCTCGCCGTAGCCGCCGAAGGCGCGGGCCATCGCGGCGTAGTCGCCGGAGATGTCCGTGCTGCGGTACTTCTCGGTCGAGACCTGCATGATGTGCAGCTCGATCGCCATGCAGAAATTGTTCAGCAGAACGGACATGATGGGGATGCGCTCGCGCACCGCCGTCTCGAAGTCCATCCCGGTGAAGCCGATGGCCGCGTCGCCCCACACGTTGATGCAGAGCTTGTCCGGCTTGGCCAGCTTCGCGCCCATCGCCAGGCCGAGGCCATAGCCGAGCTGCGTGGTCTTGCCCCAGCCGATGTAGGACAGCGGCGTCACCGCCTTCCAGAACGGCGAGAGCTGGTCGCGCGGCGAGCCGGCGTCGTGGGTGATGATCGTGTTTTCCACGTCCACCGTGTGGTACAGGTCCCACAGCACGCGATAGGGCGACAGCGGCGTCTCGTTGCTGGTGAGCTTCGGCATCCACTTCTCGAGCCAGCCCTTGTGCGAGGCGGCGATCTCGGCGGCCACGGCCGTGGCGTCACGGTTCGCGGTGACGGTCTTGCCGAGCTCGGCCAGCATCGCATCCAGCACCAGCCCGGCATCGCCCACCAGGCCGATGTCGATCTTCACGTCCTTGTTCAGGTGGTTCGGATCGAGCGTGGCGTGGATGATCTTCTTGCCGGCAGGGATCTTCACCGCGAAGGAGCTTTCGGTGAAGGAGCAGCCCACGCCGAAGATCACGTCGGCCTTGGCCAGGAACTCCGGCACCGCGCGCGGCATGGCCACGCCGCCCGAGCCGAGCGACAGCGGGTGGGTTTCCGGGAAGGAGGACTTGCCGCCGAGCGAGGTCACCACCGGCAGGGCCAGCAGCTCCGCCAGCTTCTTCACCTGCGGCCAGGCCTGGGCATAGTGCACGCCCTGGCCGACATACAGCACCGGGCGCTTGGCCGCGGCGAGCATGGCGGCCGCTTCCTTCACGTGCACCGGATCCGGCCCATAGCGGGTGGACATCACCGGGGTGTAGTCCAGCGGCTCCGCCACCTCCTCGTTCCACATGTCGGCGGGGATTTCCACCACCACCGGGCCGCCGCGGCCGTTGCGCAGCTTGGTGAAGGCGCGGCGGAAGATGTTGCACACCTCGGCGGCGATGTTGATCGGCTCGCTGCCCTTCACATAGGGCTTCATCGCCATGGTGGAGTTGAAGTTCGGGTCGATGTGCGCGATGCGGCGGGCATAGCCCATCGGCAGGATCAGCACCGGCACCGACTCGCCGTAGCACTGGGCCACGCCGCCCATGGCGTTCTCCGCGCCCGGGCCGTGCTGCATGCAGAACGCGCCGATGGTCTTGCCGGAGGTCACGCGGCTGATGGCGTCGGCCATGTGCACGCCGATGCGCTCCTGGCGGCACATCACCGGGCGGATGTCGGCCTTGGCGGCGTATTCGATGAGGTGGTTGACGGGATAGCCGCAGAGGATCTCGATCCCCTCGCGCTTCAGGATTTCCGCGATCGCGTCGCCGAGCTTCATTTGGGTCTCTCTCCCTTAGGACGGACAGGGAGCCTAGGCCCGCAGCGCCAAGCTGGCAACTTCCGGTGCGCGATCCAAGGAAGGCAAGACTCTTCTTTTTTCTGAAGAAAAAAGAAGCAAAAAAGACTTTACACGTTAAACAAGGCGCAAAGGGGCAAAAGTTTTTTGGTTCTTTTTTTCAAAAAAGAACCGCTTCCTTTCTTACCCTTCCACCACCGCCAACCCCGCCGGATCGAACGTCACCCGCACCGCCTGCCCCGCCTCCAGCGGCGCCGCGATGTCGGCAGCGGTGGCGAACAGCTCCACGTCGTGGCCTTCCAGCATCACGCCGTATTCCATGTGGCTGCCGAGATACGCCGCATGGGCAATCCGCGCCGGAATGCCCTCCCCCCCGAAGCGCAGCGCGTGCGGCCGGATGGCCAGCAGCGCGGCACCCGCCGGCACCCCACGATGCGGCAGGCGCAGCGAGAGCGGGCCGAGCGTGGCCTCGCCCATGGTCGCATCCTCATGGCGCAGCGCCACCGGCACCAGGTTGGCGTTGCCGATGAAGTCCGCCACGAACCGGCTGGCCGGCGCCTCGTACAGCTCGCGCGGCGTGCCGTCCTGGGCGATGCGGGCGTGGCTCATGACAATGATCCGGTCGGAGACGGCCAGCGCCTCCTCCTGGTCGTGCGTCACGTAGGCGACGGTGAGGCGCAAATCCTGCTGCAGGGCGCGGATCTCGTCGCGCACGCGCCGGCGCAGCTTGGCGTCGAGGTTGGACAGCGGCTCGTCGAACAGCAGCACCTTGGGCTCCAGCACGATGGCCCGCGCCACCGCCACGCGCTGCTGCTGGCCGCCGGAAAGCTCGCTCGGCAGCCGGCGCTCATAGCCGGTGAGGCCCACCAGGCGCAGCTTCTCCGCCGCCCGCGCCTCGGCCTCGGGCTTCTTGAGGCCGGAGGCGCGCAGCCCGTAGCAGGTGTTCTCCATCACCGTCATGTGCGGGAACAGCGCGTAGGACTGGAACACCATCGAAACGTCGCGGTCGGCGGCGGAGAGGTGCGTCACGTCCTGCGCGTCGATCAGGATGCGGCCTTCGGTGGCATGCTCCAGCCCCGCGATCAGCCGCAGCGTTGTGGTCTTGCCGCAGCCGGAGGGGCCCAGCAGCGTCACCAGCGTGGCCGGCGCGATGTCGAAGCTCACCGCATCCACCGCGGCGACGGTGCCGAAGCGCTTGGTGACGGACTGGAAGGTAACGGCGGGCTGGGTCATGAGGCGGCAAGTCCCACGGGGGCGGTTTCGCTCGTGTTGGCGGCACGCCGGCCGATGCGCTGCTCGCCCACCAGCAGGCGGATCAGCATCAGGGCGCCGACCATCACGGCGATCAGCACCGCGGAATAGGCCAGCGCCACGCCGTACTCGCTCATCTCCGCCCGGCCGACGATGTACACCGTGGCCAGCTGGTATTCGGCGGTGGTGAGGAAGATCACGGCGGAGACGGAGGTGACCGCGCGCACGAAGCTGTACACCATCGCCGCGATGATCGCCGGGCGCAGGATCGGCAGGATCACCAGCCGGAAGGTCCGCCAGGAGCGCGCGCCGAGCGTGAGGGAGGCCTCGTCCAGGCTCTTGTCGATCTGGCTCAGGCTGGCGATGCCGGCGCGGATGCCCACCGGCATGTTGCGGAACATGAAGGCCAGCACAAGGATCATGCCCGTGCCGGTCAGCTCCACCGGCGGCGTGTTGAACGCCAGGATGTAGCTGACGCCGATCACCGTGCCCGGGATCGCGAAGCTCATCATGGTCAGGAACTCGAAGGCGCCGCGCCCGCGGAACTCCTGCCGCGCCAGCAGCCAGGCGGTGATCAGCCCCAGCGCGGCGGTGAGCGGCATGGAAAGGGCCGAAAGCCACATGGTGGTGATGAAGCTGTTCCACGCCGAGCCGGAGAGGAACCAGCCGCCCACGCCGTGGTCGATGCCGAAGGCGATCAGGAAGTGCTTCCAGGTCGGCGTGTGGTCGCGCCCGATGTTCTCCACGAAGCCGCCGGACAGCACGATGGCGTAGACCACGATGGTCAGCACCAGCCACGGCAGCACGGTGGCGTAGCAGGCGGCGCGCAGCCCCAGCGGCAGCGGCGGCGGCACGCCGGAATCGCCCTTGCCGGTCACGGTGGTGTAGCGCGCGCGGCCCACCCACAGGCGCTGGGCGGTGAAGGCGGCCATGGTGAAGCCCAGCAGCACCACGCCCAGCACCGCCGCGCGCCCCTGGTCCTGCGCGGCCCCCACCACGGCGAAGAAGATGTCGGTGGAAAGCACGTTGAAGCTGCCGCCCAGCATCAGCGGGTTGCCGAAATCGGCCATGCTCTCGATGAAGCCGATCAGGAACGCATTGGCCACGCCGGGGCGGATCAGCGGCCAGGTCACGGTGCGGAAGGTGCGCCAGCGCCCGGCGCGCAGCGTGCCGGCGGCCTCCTCCAGGCTCGGCGCTACCGATTGCAGCACGCCCACCAGCACCAGGAAGGCAATCGGCGTGAACGCCAGCAGCTGCGCCAGCGCCACGCCGGGCCAGCCATACAGCCAGCGGGTGCGCGGGATGCCGAAGGTCTCGTAGAGGAAGATGGTCACGAAGCCGGTGCGGCCGAACATGATGATCAGCGCCAGCCCGATCACGAAGGGCGGCGTGATGATCGGCAGCAGCGACAGCAGCCGGATCGGCCCCTTCAGCCGCAGCCCGGTGCGCAGCGCCACCAGCGCGAAGGCCAGGCCCAGCAGGGTGGAGAGCAGCCCCACCCCCACCGCCAGCGCCAGCGTGTTCCACGCCGCGCCGCAATTGCCGCCGCCGGAGAGGCATTCCAGCCCCCAGATCGAGCGGTCGGTGAACTTGTCCCAGAACTCCGCCGGCGCGAAGTTGCCGCTGTTGTCCCGCACGGCGGAGATCAGCACCGTCATCACCGGCCAGAACACGAACAGCAGGATCGCGCCCAGGATCAAAAGGATGGAGCCGAGCACGAAGGCATCGCCCCGGCACCAGCCCTGCCGCGCCAGCCCAACCGCGGCCAGCTGCGTGGCCGCCAGCGCATAGAGCAGCGCGCCCCAGCCCATCGCCGCCTGGGTCGGCTTGCCGCCGAACAGCGCGCCCAGCCACTCCCAGGTCCAGCCGCGATGGTTGATGGCGAAGCCCTGCAGGCACAGCCAGGCCAGCGCCACCGCCGCGGCCCCCACCATCAGCCGCGGCCGGTCGCGCCGCACCGCGATCTGCACCACGGCCGGCAGCAGCAGCAGCGGCAGCAGCCAGGGCCGCGCCCCGGCCTGGAACACCAGCGGCAGCGCCTCACCCGCCAGGAACGCCGAAAACGGGTCCTCGTGGCCGTACCAGGGCAGGCCCACCACCGCCAGGGCGAAGGCGGCGGACCAGCCGCGCGCGGCAGCGGGCATCATCGGGCGGCTGGCCGCGCTTCGGTCAGCGCGGCGCGCCCTTCACCTCGTTGGTCCAGCGCGCCAGCAGCCGGCGCCGCTCGGCGGAGGAACCGTACTTGGCGAAGTCGTAGTTGATCAGCTTGATGCTGCTGAGGTCAGGCGCCTCCTTCGGCACCGGCACGTCGCTGTTCGACGGCACCTGGAAGGAGCCGAACTCCGGCATGATCCGCTGCGCGGAGGCCCCCAGCGCCCAGTCGTAGAACTTGCGGGCATCGGCCGCGTTGCGCCCGCCCTTGATCAGGCTCATGGAGCCGACCTCATACCCGGTGCCCTCGCAGGGCGAAACGGTCACCAGCGGGCGCCTGCCGGTCAGCGCCACCATCACCACGTCGTGCTGGAAGGCCACGCCCACCAGCGTCTCGCCCTTGCCCGCGGCCTGCGCCGGCGCGGCGCCAGACTTGGTGTAGTCGTTGATGTTGCGGTGCAGCTTCTTCAGGTAGTCGAAGGCCTGCTCCTCGCCCCACAGCTGCACCAGCGTGGCCAGCATGGTGTAGGCGGTGCCGGAGGAATTCGGGTCCGCCATCTGCACCTCGCCCTTGTACTCGGGCTTCAGCAGGTCGGCCCAGCACCTCGGCGCGGCCAGCCGCTTGCGCGCCAGCTCCTCGGAGTTATAGCCATAGCCCAGCGCGCCCATGTACACGCCCACGGTCTGGAACTTCGCCAGCTCCGCCTGGCGCACCGCCCACTCGCGCAGCTTCGGCAGCAGCGGAGACTTGTATTCCGCCAGCAGCCCTTCCTCGGCGGCCTGCAGGTGCGGGTCGCCGGTGCCGCCCCACCACACGTCGGCGCGCGGGTTGTCCTTCTCGGCGCGGATGCGGGCATAGGTCTCGCCGGAAGACTGGCGGGTCATGTCCGCCTTGATGCCGGTCTCGCGGGTGAACGCGGTGATCAGCCCGCGGCACATCTTCTCGTCGGCGCTGCAATACACCACCACGTCGGCACGGGCCGGCATCGCAACGCTGGCAAGCAGCGCGGCAGCCGCGATCAGCAGGGTCTTGGCGGAGCGCATGGCGGAACCTCCCGGAAGTGGCGTTTCTGGTGCGGGAATACGCGGTGTCCGGCGGGGCTGCAACAGAACTGTCATGATTTCGTCATCAGGCAAGAAAGCATGTTCTTTTTTAAAAAAAAGAACCAAAAAACTTTTCCGACTTGGTGCCCGGGAAGAATACGGCAAGCCCGGGCGCAAAGAGGGAAAAGTCTTTTTTCTTCTTTTTCTTCAGAAAAAGAAGATTCTTAATCTCCCAACCTCTGCGCCGCCCGCGCCACATCGGAAGCCGCCCGCGCCGCCCGCACCTCCTGCCGCGCCGACACTTCCGGCACCCCCACGTCCCACCAATGCCCCCCCTCGGCGGTGCTGCCGGCGGGATCGGTCTTCAGCACGATCACCGTGGTCCGGTCCGCCGCCCGCGCCGTGGCGATCGCCGCCTCCAGTGCCGTGGTGCCGGAAACCGTCAGCGCCACCGCCCCCAGCCCCGCCGCCTGCGCCGCGAAATCGAATGCCGGCAGCGCCGCGTGCCGCGCGCTGGCCAGCAGGTTGTTGAAGCTCGCCCCGCCGCTGCCGCGCTGCAGCCGGTCGATGCAGCCGAAGCCGCCATTGTCCAGCAGCACCACGATCAGCTTGGTGCCGAGCATCACGGAGGTCGCCAGCTCCGAGTTCATCATCAGCCAGGAGCCGTCGCCCACCAGCACCACCACCTCGCGCTCCGGCATCGCCATCTTCACGCCCACGGCGCCGGCGATCTCGTAGCCCATGCAGGAATAGCCGTATTCCAGGTGGTAGGTGCCGGGCCCCGTGGCCTCCCACAGCTTGTGCAGCTCGCCCGGCAGCCCGCCCGCGGCGGCCACCACCACCGCACTCTCCGGCACGGCGCGGCGCACGGCGCCCAGCACCTGGGCATCGCTGGGCAGGGCGGCGTTGTTCGGCCCGGTGGCGCGCGCGGCGG
>CANHCJ010000078.1 GCA_947458025.1 Rhodospirillales bacterium
GCGCCGATCGTCTCCAGCACGCGGCGGGCGTTGGCCACGCCGTGGTCGATCATGCGGCGGCTGTTCTCGCCGATGGTGTATTCGACCTTCGGGGCGGGGATGCCGTGGCTGTCCTTCAGGACGGGATCGAGGGTGACGCGGTTGTGCGCCTCCGGCAGGTCGTCCACCACCACGGCGAGGTTGAGGCGGCGGAAGGCCAGGGTGCGGTAGGTGGCGTGGTGCTCGGCGCCCCAGGGGAGGCGGCCGGTTTCGTGGCTGGCGATGGCCTCGGCGATCGGGCCGATGCCGCGGCTGATCTGGAACATGTAGCCGCGCTTGAAGTCGCGCGCGGGATCCGTCTCGTAGAACTGGTGGCTCCAGAGGTTGAGCGGGGGGCCGCGGTTGCCGTCTACCTCCTGGTCCATGTAGCCGTAGATCTGGATGTAGGGATGGAACATGAGGTTGCGGCCGACCTGGTCTGACGAGTTGGCCAGGCCGTTCGGATGTGTTTCGCTGGCGGAATTGAGTAGCAGGCGCGGGGTGCCGATGCCGTTGGCGGCGAGCACCACGACATGGGCGGCCTGGAAGCGGAGCTTGCCGGTTTCGTCGTAGTACTCGACGCCGGTGGCCATGCCGTCATCCCCGGTGGCGATGCGCTTCACGCGGCAATGGGTGCGCAGCTCCACGCCCTGGCGGATGGCGATCGGCCAGTAGGTGATGTCGGTGCTGGCCTTCGCACCCTGGGCGCAGCCGGGCGTGCAGTGGCCCAGGTTGATGCAGGCGGCGCGGCCTTCGTAGTCCTCGGTGGCGATGGTGGCGTCGGACGGCCACCAGTGCCAGCCGAGCTGGTTGAAGGCCTTTGCCCAGAGCGCGCCGGAGCGGCCGAGCGGGAGGGGCTTCATCGGCGGGTTCTTGCCGGGGGGGTAGGCGGGGTCGCCGGCGAGGCCGGACACGCCCATCATGCGGTCGTTGAGGTCGTAGAACGGGGCGAGCTGGTGGTAGCTCACCGGCCAGTCCTCGCCGACGCCATCGAGGGTTTTCGTGCGGAAGTCGCTGGGGTGCAGGCGGGGCCAGTGGGCGGTGTACATCACCGTGCCGCCGCCGACGCCGTTGAAGTTCACCACCTTGATCGGCGAGGCGTCGTCGTTGATCGGGTAGTCCTCGGGGCGGGCACGGCGGTTGGGGCTGGGGGAGTAGTCGCCCATGGCGCGGGCTTCCCAGTCCCGCCCCGTGGAGGGGTAGTCGCCGGGCTTCATCCAGCCGCCCTGTTCCAGGCAGACGATGCGCATCTTGGTGTCGGCGAGCGACCAGGCCATGGCGGCGCCGGAGGCTCCCGCGCCGATGATGAGGACGTCGGCGATGTCGTCGGTCATTCTGCGTGGTCCAGGATCATGGCGGTCGGGCGACGGCGGGCGAAGCAAGGTTCACATGGAGACGGAGAGACGCAGAGATCAGCAGAAGAGGCTCTGCTTGCTTCTCTTCGTCTCGCCGTCTCCATGTGAAGCGTGCTTTTCACACCCGCCCTCAGTCGAACAGCGTGCCGAGGCGCTGCTTCATCGCGTCGGCGATGTAGAGCGCGAGGGCCTGGATGGTGGGGGTGGGGTTGACGCCGGCGGAGGTGACGAAGAGGGAGCCGTCGATGATGAAGAGGTTGCGCACGTCGTGGGCGCGGCCCCATTCGTTGACGACGGAGGTCTTGGGATCGGTGCCCATGCGGGCGGTGCCCATGAGGTGCCAGCCGCCATAGGGCAGGGGGCCTTCGGATTCCACGTCGTACGCGCCGGCGGCCTTCAGCACTTCCGTGCCGCGGGCGATGGCGAAATCGACCATGCGCTGGCTGTTTTCCGAGAGGCGATAGGTGATGCGCGGGGCGGGGATGCCGTTGCTGTCGGTGAGTTCCGGATCGAGGGTGACGCGGTTTTCGGGGTCCGGCAGGTCTTCCAGGATGGCGCCGAGGCCGGTGCCGCGGCGGTGGCGCTGGCGGTAGGCGGCGTGGTGGCCGGGGCCCCAGGGGATGGTGCCGGTTTCCATGCCGTCGATCGCGGTGGCGACCGTGCCCATGCCGCGGCTGAATTCCCAGATGAAGCCTCGCACGAAGCCGCGGGAGGTGTCTGTTTCGTAGAACTCGTGGCTCCACATCGCGTTGTCCGGGCCGCGTTCGCCGTCCAGCTCCTGGTTGAACCAGCCGAAGATGGAGACGTAGGGGTGGAACATCAGGTTGCGGCCGACCTGGCCGGAGGAGTTGGCGAGGCCGTGGGGGAAGCGTTCGGATTTCGAATTGAGCAGCAGGCGCGGGGTGCCGATGCCGTTGCTGGCCAGGACCACGATGTGGGCGGGCTGGAAATGCTCGGTGCCGTGCTCGTCGTAGTAGATGACGCCGTTGGCCATGCCATCGGGGCCGAGGGTGATTTCGCGGACGCGGCATCTTGTGCGCAGTTCCACGCCGGCGCGGATGGCGGCGGGCCAGTAGGTGATGTCCGTGCTGCCCTTGGCGCCCTGGGCGCAGCCGGCGGTGCACATGCCGAGGTTGATGCAGGGGGCGCGGCCTTCGTATTCCACCGAGGCGATGGTGCTGTCGCTGGGCCACCAGTGCCAGCCGAGCCGGTTGAAGCCGCGGCCGACGATCTCCGAGGAGCGGCCCATCGGCAGCGGCGGCATCGGCACGGTTTTCGGCGGGTAGGCGGGGTCGCCGGCCAGGCCGGAGATGCCCATCATGCGGTCGTTGATGTCGTAGAACGGGGCCAGCGTGTCGTAGGTGATCGGCCAGTCGTCGGCGACGCCATCGAGCGACTTCACGCGGAAGTCGCTGGGGTGGAAGCGGGGCGTGTGGGCGCCGTAGAGCACGGTGCCGCCGCCGACGCCGTTGAAGTTGGCGACCTTGATGCAGGAGCCTTCCTCGTGGATCGGGTAGTCGGTGACGCGCCGGCGGCGGTTGGGGGAGATGGCCCAGTGGCCGCCGTCGCGCGCTTCCGCCTCGCGCTTGGTGGCGGGGAAGGTGGTGTTGCTGTTCCACTCGCCCTGTTCGAGGCAGAGGATGCGCATCTTCGTCTCGGCCATGGACCAGGCGAAGGCCGCGCCCGAGGCGCCGGCACCGATGATGAGGACGTCGACGGGCGTGGTCATCGCTTGGGGGCCTGACGTGGGAAGGAAGGTTCATCGCCAAGGCGCCAAGGACGCCAAGACGGCGCCAAGGGGTCTTGGCGAACCTTGGCGTTCCTGGCGTCTTGGCGGTTCACTTTCTTGCTCTCTCAATCGAACAGGTTCGCGAGGCGCTGCTTCATCTGGTCGCAGATGTAGAGCGACAGCGCCTGGATGGTGCGGGTGGGGTTGAGGCCGGCGGAGGTGACGAAGATGGAGCCATCGACCACGAAGAGGTTCTTCACGTCGTGGGCGCGGCCCCATTCGTTCACGACGCTCTTGGTGGGGTCGAGGCCCATGCGGGCGGTGCCCATCATGTGGACGCCGTTGGTGCGGATGGGGGCTTCCGTGACGATGGTGTGGGCGCCGGCGGCGTTCAGGATCTCGGTGCCGCGGGCGAGCGCGTGGTCGAGCATGCGGCGGGAGTTTTCGGACAGGGTGTAGTCGATCTTCGGCGCGGGGATGCCGTGGCTGTCCTTCAGCACCGGGTCGAGCGTGACGCGGTTGTGCAGTTCCGGCAGGTCCTCGCAGATGGCGACCATGCCGGTGCGCTTGCCGGCGTATTTGCGCATGGCGGCGTGGTGGTCCGCGCCCCAGGGGATGAGGCCGCCATGCATGCCGAGCGAGGCGGTCATCACCGGGTTCTGGCCGCGCACCATCTCGAAGGTGTAGCCGCGCACGAAGCCGCGGGAGAGGTCGGTTTCGTAGAATTCCTGGCTCCACATCGTGTTGCCGGGGCCGCGCCAGCCGTCCGTGTCCTCATTGAAGTAGCCGAAGATGGCGCCGTAGGGGTGGAACATCAGGTTGCGGCCGACGAGGCCGGAGGAGTTGGCGATGCCGTTGGGGAACTTCGCGGATTTGCTGTTCAGCATGATGCGCGCGGTGCCGATGGCGTTGCAGGCCATGATGACGATGTGGGCGCCGATGAAGCATTCGCGGCCGTCGCGGTCGTAGTAGATGACGCCGTTGGCCATGCCGTCGTCGCCGACCGTGACTTCGCGCACGCGGGCGCGGGTGCGCAGTTCCACGCCGGCGCGGATGGCGTGCGGCCAGTAGGTGATGTCGGTGCTGGCCTTCGCCCCCTGGGCGCAGCCGGAGGTGCAGTGGGCGAGGTTGATGCAGCGGGCGCGGCCTTCGTAGTCCGTGCTCGCGATCGCGCTGTCGCTGGGCCACCAGTGCCAGCCGAGCTTGTTGATGGCGCCGGCCAGGATCTCGCCGGAGCGGCCGAGCGGCAGCGGCGGCATCTGGGCTTCGTGGGGAGGGTAGGCGGGGTCGCCGGCCAGGCCCGAGACGCCGGTGATGCGGTCGTTCTCGTCGTAGTAGGGGGCGAGGGTGGCGTAGTCGATCGGCCAGTCGTCGGCGACGCCATCGAGCGACTTCACGCGGAAATCGCTGGGGTGGAAGCGCGGGAAGTGGCCGGCATAGAGCACGGTGCCGCCGCCGACGCCGTTGAAGTTGCCGACCAGGATGGGGGAGTTGTCCTCGTTGATCGGGTAGTCGGTATCGCGCGCGCGGCGATTGGGGGAGATGGCGAAGTCGCCGACCTGCCGGGCCTCCCAGTCGCGGCCGGAGGTGGGGTAGTCGTGCGGGTTCATCCAGTCGCCCTGTTCCAGGCAGACGATGCGCATCTTCGTGTCGGCCAGGCTGTAGGCCGCCGCCCCGCCCGAGGCGCCGGCGCCGATGATCACCACGTCTGCGATGTCGGCCATGGCGTGCTCCCGGATCGGCTTCCCGGCGCGTAGTCGATGCCGGGGCGGGGGGGATGTCAACGGGGGCGGGCGTTCAGGATGTGTTGGCGAGTGGCGGGGCATCCTGGGCGCCGGGTGGTGCCGCGGCGCGGCGCGGGATACGGTTCGAGATGGAAGCGAAGGAGACGGGCATGGAATACCGCCGCATGGGCCGCAGCGGGCTCAAGGTGTCCGAGATCTGCCTCGGCACGATGACCTTCGGGCATGGCGCGGATGAGGGGGAGGCCGGGCGCATCCTGGATGCGTGCCTGGAGGCCGGGGTGAATTTCCTCGACACCGCCAATTCCTACAATGGCGGCGAGAGCGAGAGCATGCTGGGCGGGCTGCTGCGCGGGCGGCGGCGGCGGGTGGTGCTGGCGAGCAAGGTGTTCAACCCGATGGGGACGGGGCCGAACGATTCCGGCGCCTCGCGCGCGCACATCATGATGGCGGTGGAGGACAGCCTGCGGCGGCTGGGGACCGACTACCTGGATCTCTACTACCTGCACCATGTGGACCACGAGACGCCGATGGAGGAGGCGCTGCGGGCGCTGGACGACCTCGTGCGGCAGGGCAAGGTGCGCTACGCGGCGGTTTCCAACTACGAGGCCTGGCGGCTGATGGATGCGCTGTGGACCAGCGACAGCAAGGGCTGGGCGCGGTTCGAGTGCTATCAGCCGCAGTATTCGCTGGTGGTGCGCGACATCGAGCAGGAGATCGTGCCGGTGTGCGAGACCAAGGGGCTCGGCGTGGTGGTGTGGTCGCCGCTGGCCGGCGGCTACCTCACCGGGAAATACCAGCCGGGGCAGGCGCAGGCGCAGGGCTCGCGCAGCGAGGAGGGCTGGGCGTTTCCGCTGCGCTACTTCCATCCGGAGCATGCCAACATCCTGGCGACGCTGCTGGAGGTTTCGGCCGAGCTGGGACGGCCGCCGGCGCAGGTGGCGCTGCGCTGGGTGCTGGACCAGGGCTTCGTGACGTCTGCCATCGTGGGGGCGCGGACCGAGGCACAGATCGCCGAGACGCTGCAGGCGGTGGGCTGGCGGCTGCCGGCCGAGGCGCAGGCGAAGCTGGATGCCGCCTCTGCCCTGCCGCTGCGCTATCCGCGCACGATGGAGGACGGGATGCGCGAGCGGCGGGCTTCTGCCGTTCAGGTGGGGGCCATGCGGATCGGGTAGCGCCTATAGCCGGTCCATGCAGGCGATCATCCGGTCGGTGATCGCGGTGGTGCCGGCGAGGTCCACCTTCCAGTCCTCCACATCCGGCGCTTCGGGGAATTCGACCAGCAGGGTTTTGGACTGGCGGAATTCGCGCAGCCAGAGGGCGAGCTTGTCGGCCGGGATCTCCAGCTCCAGCGCCGCGTCGCCGTCGGACATGTGGAAGCCGGTGGCCGCACCCGACCAGGGGGAGAGGCGGTCGAAGCGCATGATGACCTTCACGCGCTCGCCGTCCTTCACGGTCCAGTCGGTGCTGCTGAGCTGGATGGTGAAGCCGTTGTCGCCCCTGAAGTATTTCACGCCGAGCCAGGAGCCTTCGCCGCTGGTGGAGATGCCGCACAGGCGCTTGCCGTCGTCGGTGGTGCCGCCGAAGGCCTCCCACGCGCCGGCGCGGGCGAAGACGGCAACCTGGGCCGGGGCGGCGGCGGGGGCCAGGGCGAGGGCCAGGGCGAGCAGGGCGGCTGCGAGGCGCGGGGCAGCGAGGCGGGGGCGCATGGGGGTGTCCTGACCGGTCGTTGGGGAGATGGGATACGAAACAAACTGGGGAGGGGCAAGGCGGGGTTGCCTGGCCGCGGGGGCGGGCGCAGAACGGCCCGGGGGTGCCATGTCGCCGTTGATGATCGCCGGGCTGAGCGTGGTGATGCTGGGGACCGCCTTCCTGTCGGGCATCTTCGGCATGGCGGGCGGCATGATCCTGATGGGCGTGCTGCTGGCGGTGCTGCCGCTGCCGGCGGCGATGGCGCTGCATGCGGTGACGCAGATGGCCAGCAACGCCTGGCGGGCGGTGCTGTGGTGGCGGCACATTCGCTGGCGGCCGGTGGGGTTCTTCCTGGTGGGGAACACGGCGGCGCTGGCGGTGTGGAGCGTGTTCCAGTGGGTGCCGGAGAAGGGGCTGGCGCTGCTGATGCTGGGGCTGACGCCTTTCCTGTTCCGGCTGCTGCCCGCCTCCGTGAAGCCCGATCCGCTGAACCCGGTGCATGGGGCGGCGATGGGCAGCGTGTGCATGTCGCTGATGCTGGTGTGCGGCGTCTCCGGCCCGCTGCTGGACACGTTCTTCCTGGGCGGGGGGATGGAGCGGCGGCAGATCGTGGCCACCAAGGCGGTGTGCCAGGTGGCGGGGCATCTTTCCAAGCTGTTCTATTTCGGCGCGCTGGTGGCCGATGCGGCTGCGCTGGAGCCGGTGATGCTGGGGCTGGCCATTGCCGCCTCCATGGCCGGCACCACGCTGGCGCGGCGGATCCTGGAGGCGATGACGGATGCGCAGTTCCGCACCTGGGCGGACCGGGTGATCACGGTGATCGCGCTGTACTACCTGGGGCAGGGGGCGTGGCTGCTGGCGCAGTAGGGGGGGCTGCGCGACAGCAAAAATGTTCATCACTCGCTGCGATTCTGCGCGCAAATTCGCGAGGACAGCAGTGACGCGCACATTATCGATCGGCCGCCTCAGCCTCTCGCTGGCGGCGTTGCTCTCCATCGTCGCCGTGGCGCTGAGCGCGCTGGTGGTGACGGAACGGCTGGCCAGCTGGCGCGAGGCGTCGCGGCAGATGGTCACCACCACGGCCATTGCCACGATGGGCTCGGCGCTGATCGAGCTGTCGCTGGAACGTTCCCTGGTGCAGGTGACGCTGAACCTGCCGGGCGCGCTTTCGGCGGAGCATCGCGGCATGATCGAGGGGCAGCGCACCAAGGCGCGGCGCGGGTTCGAGGAGGCGCTGGCCAGGTTCGACAGCCTGGAGAACCCGCAGGCGACGCAGCTGGCCGATTATGTGCGCGAGCGGCTGCGCCAGCTGGCGGTGCTGCGCCAGGAAGTGGACACCGAGTTGGCCCGGCCGCTGGCCGAGCGCCGGGCGGAGGTGATGCCGCGCTGGGCGGCGCAGGTGCCGGCGATCATCTCGGCGATCGAGGTGCGGCGTTCCACCGCGCGGGCGCCGACCGACCTGGTGCCGGTGGGGATCTCGCAGCACGAGGAGATCCAGCACCTGGCGTGGTCGGTGCGCGAATATGGCGGGCGTGAGCGCACGCTGCTGGCGATCGGGCTGGCGCTGGGCAAGCCGCTGGATGCCGAGGCGACGGCGCGCAGCGCGGCGCTCTACGCCACGGTGCTGCGCCGGCTGGAGGCGTTGGAGGCTATGCGCGAGAACCCCGCCCTGCCGGATGCGCTGCGCGGGCAGATCGAGCGGCTGTCGGCGGCGTGGCGGGGCGAGTACGACGCGCTGCGCGTGTCCTTGCTGCGGGCCTCGGCGGAGGGGCGGGCCTATCCGGTGTCGTTCGATGCGTATTTCGCGCGGTCCAGCGACGTGCTGGGGGTGGCTGCGTCGCTCTCGGGTGCGGCGGGGCAGATGAACGCGACGTACTGGACCGATACCGGGCTGCGCAAGGCGCAGGAGGCGGGGCTGGCGGCGCTGATGGCGGCGGTGGCGCTGGGCAGTTCGCTGGTGCTGGTCTGGTTCGTGCGGCGGCGCGTCTCCGGCCCCGCGCTGTCGCTGGCGGCGACGGTGGAGCGGATCGCCGGGGGCGACCTGCACAAGCAGGTGGATATCGGGCGCGCCACGGCGGAGCTGGACCGGATCGCCGGCTCCGTGGAGGTGCTGCGCGTGGGGCTGGCGCAGGCGCGCGAGCAGGACCGCAAGTCGGCCGCCGAGCGCAGCGCGCGGGAGCGCCAGGCGGTGGCGATCGAGCGGCATGTGCAGGATTTCGGCGCCTCGATCTCGGGCGTGATGACGGCGCTGGGGCGGGCGGCGGAGGAAATGCGGGGCTCGGCGGTGAAGATGTCGGACTCGAGCGAGGCGACGCGGCGCAGTGCGCAGACCACGGCCACGGGCACGCGCGACAGCGTGGCGAACCTGGGCGCGGTGGCGGCGGCAACCGAGCAGCTTTCGGCCAGCGTGGGCGAGGTGACGCAACAGGTGGGCGAGGCCGCGGGCGCGGCGCGCGACGCGGTGGTGCAGGCGGAGGCGGCGGGCGGCACGGTGGAATCGCTGCGCGAGGCGGCAGCAAGGATCGGCGAGGTGGTGGGGCTGATCAGCAGCATCGCCGGGCAGACCAACCTGCTGGCGCTGAACGCCACGATCGAGGCGGCGCGGGCGGGCGAGGCCGGCAAGGGCTTCGCCGTGGTGGCCGGCGAGGTGAAGACGCTGGCCTTCCAGACCGGGCAGGCGACGCAGCGCATCGGGGACTACATCAGCGACATCCAGGACGCGATCGGCAAGGCGGTGGCGGCGGTGGACGGCATGACGGCGGCGATTGGGCGCGTGGACCACATCGCCGGGCGCATCGCCGGGGCGATCGAGGAGCAGGGCAGCACCACGCGCGAGATCGCCGAGAGCGTGGCGCGGGTGACGCAGCAGGCGCAGCAGGCCGAGGCGGCCATGCACGAGGTGACCGCCACGGCCGAGGTGGCGCGCGGCATCAGCGACGGGGTGCTGGCCTCCGCCGACGAGGTGGCTTCGGTGACCGGCGGGCTGCGCGAGGAGGTGGACGGGTTCCTGGAGCATATCCGCCACAGCGGCGAGGATCGCCGGCGCTATGAGCGGGTGCCGCTCAGCGGCGTGCAGGCGGTGCTGCGCGGCGCTGCGCAGGAGGTGCGCGCGGAGGCGATCGACCTTTCCGTCGGCGGCATGGCGCTGCGCACCGGCACCGCGCTGGAGGCGGGCACGCGGGTGGAGGTGGAGCTGCCGGCCCCGATCGGCCGGGTGCCGGCGCGGGTGGCGCGTTGCGAGAACGGCGTGCTGGCGGTGGCCTTCGTCTCGGCCCAGGGCGGGGCGGACAATGTGCGCCGCTACGTCGATGCGCTGGCGCGCGGCGAGGACCCGGCGCGGCTGGGGCGGGCGGCGTAGAGACCTAGGAAGGTGCTGCTTACTGCAGTGATCCTAGAGCTTGCTCGTTACGTCCCGTTGCGTCGTTGTTGCTTCATCAACGGCTTGCCTCAAGATTGAGATCAGCCGAGGGAGGTCTGGGCTGTCGATTGGCGATCCACTACTGATCCAATGCTGGCCAATTGTGCCCAACTCACCAGCATCTGTCATGTCGACAGAACGTAGAATACGGGTGACTTCGTTTGCGGCTTCAAGGTACTTTTTGTCCTCAAAGTGCGTCAGTGCTCGCTTTGCCATCAAGATCCGTTCGTAGGTCCAGACAACAGCCCCTGTAGCAACGAGCCCCGTCACTGTGGCTCCCAGAGCCGTCTTGAGTCCCACTGTCTTGACAGCGACCATAGCGCCCTTGGCCACCACAGCGCTGGCGCCTTTGGCAGCAATAAGCTTGCCCGCCACCATTGCACCCTTGATCAGGAGGGGGATGAAGATCGGGAGTGGCAAGGTTACCTCCTGCTTCGTAGATGCAGAAAGGTAATACAATTGCGTGCCACTACGATTCAACACTCCGTGACGTGCACGGCCAGCCCGCCCTGGGCGGTTTCCTTGTACTTGCTGTGCATGTCGAGCCCGGTCTGGCGCATGGTGGCGATCACCTCGTCGAGGTGAACGCGGTGGGTGCCGTCGCCGGCCAGGGCCAGGGAGGCGGCGGTGATGGCCTTCACCGCGCCCATGCCGTTGCGCTCGATGCAGGGCACCTGCACCAGGCCGCCGATCGGGTCGCAGGTCATGCCCAAATGGTGTTCCAGGCCGATCTCGGCGGCGTTCTCCACCTGCTCCGGCGTGCCGCCCAGCGCGGCGGCGAGGCCCGCGGCAGCCATGGCGCAGGCCACGCCCACCTCGCCCTGGCAGCCCACCTCGGCGCCGGAGATGGAGGCGTTGCGCTTGGCCAGGCTGCCGACCGCGGCGGCGGCGAGCAGGAAATCCTCGCTGGCCTGCGGCCCGGCCTCCGGGTGGTAGGTGCGCAGGTAGCGCAGCACGGCGGGGATGACGCCGGCCGCGCCGTTGGTGGGGGCGGTGACGACGCGGCCGCCGGCGGCGTTTTCCTCGTTCACCGCAATGGCCCAGAGGCTGGCGTGGTCCATCGCCGCCGTGGGCGTGGCGGCGTTGCGGCGGGCGCGCTCGGCGGCGCGTTCGGCCAGCGTTTTCGCGCGGCGGCGCACCTTGAGGCCGCCGGGCAGGATGCCCTCGCCCTGCAGGCCGCGGTCGATGCAGCCATCCATGGTGGCCTGGATGCGGGCGAGATGGGCGCGCAACTCCGTCTCTGACCGGGCGGCGACCTCGTTGGCGCGCTGCAGGTCGGCGATGGACAGGCCGGCGGCGGCGGCCATGGCCAGCATCTCGGCGGCGGTGGCGAAGGGGTAGGGCAGGGCGGGGCCGGACTGCTCGGCCTGGGTCTCGCCCTCGCGCAGCACGAAGCCGCCGCCGATGGAGAACCAGGTCTCGGCCAGGAGCACGCGGCCGGCTTGCGCCAGTGCCTCCAGCCGCATGGTGTTGGGGTGTTCCGGGGTGGGGGTGATGCGATCGAACACGATCTCCACCTCCACGCGGCCGAGGGCGGGGGCATCGAGCGCGCGCTCCGCCTGGGCGCGTTCGGCGAGCGCGAAGACCTGGTCGGGCTCCGCCGTGGCCGGCTCCAGCCCGGCGAGGCCGGCGAAGACGGCGGTGTCGGTGGCGTGGCCCTTTCCGGTCCAGGCGAGCGAGCCCATCAGCGTGACGCGCAGCTTGGCCACGCCGCCGGCGAGCGGGGCGGCGGCGAGCACGAAGGCGCGGGCGGCGCGCATCGGGCCCACGGTGTGGGAGGAGGAGGGGCCGAGGCCGACGCGGAACAGGTCGAACACGCCGATGAGCTGGGTCATGCTTTCTCCTGGGCGGAGGCCAAGGTAGAGACGCGGGTGCGAGTGGGGAGGGCGGTATGGCAGGTATCCTGGCCGGGTTGAAGGTGATCGAGCTGGGCCAGGTGCTGGCCGGGCCGTTCGTGGGGGCGATCTTCGCGGATCTCGGCGCCGAGGTGATCAAGGTGGAACGGCCGGAAGGGGGCGACGATGCGCGGCGCATGGGGCCGGATTTCCGGCATGGCGATGCGCTGACCTTCCACATCTTCAACCGCGGCAAGGCGAGCCGGGCGATCGACCTGCAGAGCGAGGCGGGGAAGGCGGAGCTGTATGCGCTGGCGGAGGGGGCGGACATCCTGGTGCACAATCTGCGCCCGGGCGTGCCGGAGGCGTTGGGGGTGGATGGGCCGACGCTGTGCGCCCGGTTCCCGCGGCTGATCCATGGCGCGATCTCGGCCTTCGGGCATGTCGGGCCGATGGCGATGCGGCCGGGGTTCGAGCCGCTGCTGCAGGGGTTCTCGGGGCTTTCGAGCCTGAATGGCGGGGAGGGCGACCCGCCGATGCGCGCCGCGCCTTCGTTGTGCGACCAGGGCACGGCGATGTGGGTGGTGATCGGCGTGTTGTCGCTGCTGCACCGGCGCAGCCTCACCGGGCGCGGGGGCATGGTGCAGGGCAGCCTGCTGGAGACGGCGCTGATGTGGGCGGGGCAGAAGGCGGATGCCTGGGTGAACCTGGGCGCCCTGCCGGACCGGCACCGCAGCGGGCATCCCAGCCTGGTGCCCTATGAGGCGTTCGAGGCGGCGGACGGGCCGGTGCTGATCTGCGCCGGCAACGACCGGCTGTTCGCCAAGCTGGCCGAGGCCTGCGGACACCCGGAATGGGCCGAGGATGCGCGCTTCGCCACCAACCGGGCGCGGCTGGTGAACAAGGCGGCGCTGTTCGGCGCGCTCTGCCCGGTGCTGGCGGCCCAGCCGCGCGCGCATTGGGTGGCGGCGCTGGAGCGGGCGGGCGTGCCGGTCTCGCCGATCAACTCGTTGCCGGAGGCGCTGGCGGAGCCGCAGGTGCAGGCGCTGGGGATGATGCAGGCGGTGCCGGGCGAGGATTATTCGCTGACCGCGTTGCCGATCAGCGTGGATGGCGAGCGGCCGCGCATCCGGAGCGGGGCGCCGAGGCTGGGTGTAAGCTAGGCGTAACCGCGCCAGACTACGCTGGCGCCATGAACGCGTGGATGGCGCCGGTGATCGGGACCGCGCTGGGGCTGTCGCTCGCGGCGGCCGCGGCGGCGCTTGTGCTGCCGGAGAAGCCGGTGATCGACCTTGCGCCGCTGGTGCAGCGCTGGCTGCGGCCGGCGCCGCCCGCCCCCGTGCCTGCCCTGCCGCCGCA
>CANHCJ010000079.1 GCA_947458025.1 Rhodospirillales bacterium
ACGCGCGCCACACCGGTGGCGCTGCCCCAGGCCGCGCCACGCAGGGCCACGGACCGCGTGCCCTTGGCCAGGCGCGTGCCGTTGGAGGGCGCGGTGACGATGCTGCGGATCGGCATCGCTTCCAGCTCGCGGAAGGTCTTCCCGTCGTCGGTGCTGCCCGGCACGATCGGCACCACCGGCACGCGGTAGGAGGTGCCGCCCATCCCCGCGCCGTCATGCGGGGTGCTGCGCACCAGCACGGTGTCGAGCCACTTGGTGGAGAGCGAGCCCGGCCAGCCCGGCACGATCAGCCGCACCGGCCCGCCATGCAGGTGGGTGAGCGGCTTTCCGTTCATGCCCCACACGATCATCGTGTGCTCGTCCATGGATTTCGCCAGCGGGTTGCCGCGGCTGATCACCCGCTTCTCCGGATCGCCCGAGAGATGCGGGTCGGTGCCCCAGCTGCCGGTGAACCTGGCGCTCTCCTTCAGCCCGGCCGCGCGCAGCACGTCGGACAGCTTCACGCCGGTCCATTCCGCGCAGCCGACGCCGCCGTTGGTCCACTGGTTGCCGCGCGCGCCAGGCGAGAAGAAGGCGCGGCCGTTGCCGCCGCATTCCATCACCATGCGGTGCGTCTGCGCCTGGAAGCGCTGCTTCAGCTCGCCCAGCGTGAGGGTGAGCGGGGTGTTCACCTCGCCCTGCACGGCGATCTTCCAGGCGTCCGGGTCCTTGGCCTCGTCCGGCACGCCGCCGTTGTTGCGCACGAAGAACTTCTCCGTCGGCGTGGTGTCGTCGTTCAGCAGGTGCTCCGGTGTTTCCGCCACCAGCGGCTTGTCGCCGAGCACCACCAGGCCCTTGTCCTTGCCGGGATAGTCGAGCATCTGCGGTCCCCTTCCCTGGGCATGCGCCGCGGGCAATGCGCCGCCCTGGCGCTCCCCCGGGATCGCTCCCATCGGAACCGCCATCGCCAGCGCCGCGCCCAAGGCGGTGAGTGCACTTCCACGCAGCAGATCCCGCCGCCCCGCGGTGGGCCTGCCGTCTCGATCCAGCTGTCGGATATGGTCCCGTGACGTGCCGTGTTCAATACGGACGGGCATGGAGGTCCCCCAGGGCGTTCTTGTTGGGCATCGTTCTACAGGCCGTGGCGCGCCGGGTGAAGCCGGGTCAGCGCCGCTCGAAATCGGTCCGTTCGATCACCGGCAGGCCCTGCAGGTAGCGGCGCAGGCAATCCAGCCCCATCTCCACCGCGCCCAGGCGGATCCATTCCCGCCCGCCCAGGATGCGCGCCCGGCGCACCACCGTGTCGCCCTCGCGGCCCACCGCCACCCAGATCGTGCCGCCGAGGTCCATCCGGTCCTGGCCCTCGTCCAGGTCGATCAGCACCGCCAGCGCATGGCTCGCCCCGGCATGCTCGCGCGCGGCCGAGGCCACCTCGGCGGCCACCGCCTCTGAATACTCGCCGATGTCCAGGTGCGGCGGCAGGCCCAGCGCCTCGAACACCTGGCCGCGCTCGCGCGCCACCAGGCCGCGGCGGAACACGGCCTCGGCGCCGGGCAGGTGCGCCAGGCGCATGGCGATATGCCCGGCGGTGAAGGTCTCCACCACCGCCAGGCGCCCGCCGGCGGCGGCCAGGCCGGCATTGACCACGCCTTCCAGCGTCTGGTCGTCCTCGCAGATGATGAAGTTGCCCAGCCGCTCGCGGATCGCCGCGTCCACCGGCCCCAGCTTGGCGGTGATGTCGGCGGCATCGGTGCCGCGGATGGTCAGCTTGGTCTCGATCTGCGGGTAGTGCGCGCGGAAGCCCAGCTTCACGCCGCCGGTGGGGTCCAGATCCTCCACCCCCTGCAGCAGCTGGTCGATATGCGATTCGCCCAGCCCGTAGCCGTGGTAGCGCTTCAGCCGGATCGTGGCCGGCGCACCGGTGCGCGCCAGCAGGCGCGGGATGATCTGCTCCTCCAGCATCCGCCGCAGCTCGCGCGGCACGCCGGGGGTGAAGAAGAAGCGCGCGCCGCCGATATCCAGCGCGAAGCCGCAGGCGGTGCCGATCGGGTTGTCGACCATCTCGCTGCCCACCGGCAGCATCGCCTGCTTGCGGTTGTTCGGCGGCATGGTACGGCCGCGGCGGGTGAAGAAGCCCTCCATGGTGGCCAGCCAGCCCTCGTGCAGCTCCAGCTCCACGCCGGCGGCCTGGGCGGCGATCTCCTGGCTGAGATCGTCCACCGTCGGGCCGAGGCCGCCATTGACGATCACGATATCCGCCCGCCCGGCGGCGAGGTGGAAGGCGGAGAGCAGCGTGGCCCGGTCGTCGCCCACCGTGGTGCCCCACACCACGGAGAGGCCGACATCCTCCAGCTTCTGCGTCATGTAGCTGAAGTTCGTGTTGACGATCTTGCCGGTCAGCACCTCGTCGCCGGTGCAGATGATCTCGATGCGCACTTTCCGTCTCCCCACGCCAAACCGGCTGGCGGCATTACACCGCCCCGGCGCGGGATCGCCAAGGGGGGGCGATGGCGACTACCGGCCGGCCTTCTGGCTGTCCGCGAGGCCCTTGCCCATCAGCAGGCCGAGCTCGCCCGGGCGGTCGCGGCAGTCCCGCATGGTCCGGTAGGGCACGGCGGTGATCTCCGCGATCACGTTCAGCTTGCCGGCGACGTCCAGCGCGCTGAACTTGCGCGCGCCGGGGCGGCGTTCATACAGCGCCGCCACCGCCTGCACGGTGCGCACCGGAACCACGCCGAGCACCTGGCTGTGCTCCGGCGTGATGTCCGCGGCCACCAGGACCCGGTTGGGCATGGCATAGCCCGCCTGCTTCGGCGCGGGGCCGCCGGCCGTCGACCCCGCCCGCGCACCCTGCGCGCCGGCGGGCGGCGCCGCACTCAGCTCGGCCTCGGGGAAGTCCAGCTCCGAGCCGTTGTCCTGCTCGATGTAGACCCGGCCCGCATCGCTCTCCAGCACCCGGCCGCTGCGCTTGCCGTCGCGGTGCCACACCCTCTGCCCGACCGAAAACATGCTGTCATTCCCCTCGCCGTGCCCGGCGCCGCTGCCGGCACGGCGCCATCCTACCCTTTTGTGATCTCCGCGATCGCATCTTTCCAGGCCTCGACCGTGTGCTTCACGTCCGCCTCGGTATGCGCGGTGGAGACGTAGTACTTGCTCTCGCCCTTCATGATGCCGCGCTTGCGCAGGGCGGCGTTGAAGCGCTTCAGCATGTCGGTGTCGCCCTTCAGCGTGCCGCGGTAGTCGCGGACGGGCTCGCGGGTGAACACCACGTCGAACAGCACCGGCTCGCCGACCACCTGGGCGGGCAGGCCGGCGGAGGCCAGCAGGTCGGCCAGCGTGCCCATCAGCTCGCGCCCGGTGGCAAACACGCGGTCATAGGTGCCGGGGCGCTTCAGCACCTCCAGCGTGGCCAGGCCCGCCACGGCCGAGACGGGGGCGGCCGAGAGCGTGCCGACCTGCATCAGGAAATCCTCGTCGCCCACCGCGGCGCGGTCGAAATGCGCCATCATGTCGGCCCGGCCGGCCACGGCGGCCAGGGCGAAGCCGCCGCCCATGATCTTGCCCAGCGTGCAGAGATCGGGCGTGACACCGTAGTATTCCTGCGCGCCGCCGTAGGAGAAGCGGAAGCCGGTGACGACCTCGTCGAAGATCAGCGGGATGCCGAGTTCGGCGGTGATCTTCCGCAGGCCCTGCAGGAAGCCGGGGGCAGGGGGGATCAGCCGCTGGAACGGCTCCACGATCACGCCGGCCAAATCGTCCTGGTGTTCGCGGATCAGGCTTTCCACGGTTTCCAGGTCGTTGAACGGGGCCACCAGCATCGTGTCCTGGATGGCGCGCGGGATGCCGGCGGAATCCGGCACCGGGAAAGGGAAGTTGCCGGGGCGCTTGGGGGCGAGGGACATCAGCGAGAAGTCGCTCATGCCGTGGTAGCCGCCCTCGAACTTCAGGATCTTGTCGCGCTTGCGGAAGGCGCGGGCGACGCGCATCGCGTAGAGGTCCGCCTCCGTGCCGGTGCAGACGAAGCGCACCTGCTCGGCGCAGGCCATGGCGGCGACGATCTCCTCGGCCAGCTGGATGCCGTGGCGGTTGTTGGCGAAGAACGTGGTGCCCTGCGGCACCTGGGCCTGCACCGCGGCGGTGACCTCCGGGTGGCCGTGGCCGATGAACATGGGGCCGGAACCGAGCAGGAAATCGACGTATTCGCGCCCTTCCTCGTCCCACACGCGGCCGGCCTTGCCCTCGCGGATGATCGTCTCGGCCGGCAGGTTGCCGAAGCTGCCGCCGGGCAGCACGCGGCGTGCCTGCTCGACCAGGGTCTGGGTGGGGGTGGTGTCCATGGGGGCCTCCGCCGAAGGGTCTGGGCGGAGCCTACACGCATTTTCCCGCCGCGCGATGGGTCAGGACCGTTGCCGGTTTGACGTGCGTCAATGCGGCCCCCGCGCCGCCATGGCTCCATCCGCTCACCCTTGCGGAGGACCCAACCCATGACGTTCGGCGAGCAGCTCTTCCTGGCCCTGGCCCTGGGCACCATCGGTGGTTTCGGCCTGTGGCTGTTCTATGTCACGTCGCGCTACGACCGGTATCGCGCCGGCCCCGAAGCCCGGCGCCTGGAGGCGCCGCACGACATGGTGCACGCCGGCGCCGATTGATCCCCGGCAGCACCGGAGGAAGACGCGCACGGGCCTCCCCCACCGGGGAGGCCCGCTGCGATTCCGGCCCTATTCGACGGTGACGGACTTCGCCAGGTTGCGCGGCTGGTCCACGTCGGTGCCCTTCAGCACCGCCACGTGGTAGGCCAGCAGCTGCACCGGGATGGCGTAGAGAATCGGCGCCACGAACGGGTCCACCTTCGGCATCACGATCGTGTCCACGGAGATGCCGCGCAGCTTCGCCGCCCCGTCCGCGTCGCTCAGCACGATCACCTGCCCGCCGCGCGCCGCCGCCTCCTGCACGTTGGACGCGGTTTTCTCGAACAGCGGGCCGGAGGGCGCGATGGCGATGATCGGCACCGCCTTGTCGATCAGCGCGATCGGCCCGTGCTTCATCTCGCCGGCGGCATAGCCCTCGGCGTGGATGTAGCAGATCTCCTTCAGCTTCAGCGCGCCTTCCAGCGCGATGGCGTAGTTGGCGCCCCGGCCGAGATAGAGCACGTCGCGCGCCTCGGCCACGCGGCGGGCCACGCGCTGGATCGCCGCGGCCTGGTCCAGCACCTCGGCCGCCGCCGCCGGCACCGTCAAAAGCGCCTGGGTCAGCGCCGCCTCCCGCGCCTGGTCGATGGTGCCGCGGGCCCGGGCGAAGGCGATCGCCAGGCACGCCAGCACCGTCAGCTGCGCGGTGAACGCCTTGGTGGAGGCCACCGCGATCTCCGGCCCCGCGACCGTCTGCATCACCACGTCCGAAGCGCGCGCCATGGTGCTTTCGGGCACGTTCACCACCGACAGCACCGGCATGCCCTGCGCGCGCATGTAGTCCATCGCCGCGATCGTATCGGCCGTCTCGCCGGACTGGGACACCAGCACGCCCAGGCTGCCCGGGATCACCGGAGGCTCGCGGTAGCGGAACTCGCTGGCCACATCCACGTCGGCCGGCAGGCGCGCGATCTCCTCCAGCCAGTGGCGCCCGGCCATCGCCGCGAAATACGCCCCGCCGCAGGCGCTGAGGCTCACGCGGGACAGCTTCGCGGGGTCGAAGGGCAGCTTGGGCAGGTTCACCGCCCGGCTCGCCGGGTCCACCATCTGGTGCAGCGTGTCGCCGATCACTCCGGGGTGCTCGTGCAGCTCCTTCTCCATGAAATGGCGGTAGTTGCCCTTGCCCACCGCCGCGCCGGACAGCGCCGTGAGCTTCACCTCGCGCGTTACCTGCGCGCCGGTGGCATCCAGGAACACCGCCCCGGTGCGGCTCAGCACCGTCCAGTCGCCATTGCCCAGGAAGGCGATGCGGCGGGTGAGCGGCGCCAGCGCCAGCGCGTCCGATCCCAGGAACATCTCCTCCTCGCCGAACCCCACCGCCAGCGGCGCGCCGTGGCAGGCGCCCACCATCAGCTCCGGGTGGCCGGCGAAGACCATGGCCAGCGCATAGGCCCCCTCCAGCCGCCGCAGGGCGGCACCCGCGGCCTCCACCGGGGCCATGCCCTGCTTCAGGTGCAGGTCCACCAGCTGCGCCACCGTCTCGGTGTCGGTTTCGCTGCTGAACTGCTGCCCCGCCGCCTCCAGCTCCGCGCGCAGCTCGGCGTGGTTCTCGATGATGCCGTTGTGCACCACCGACACGCGGGACGTGCCGTGCGGATGCGCGTTCCCCTCGGTCGGCGCGCCATGCGTGGCCCAGCGCGTGTGGCCGATGCCGGTGGTGCCCGAAAGCGGGGTTTTCTCCAGCACGGCGGCGAGGTTGCCGAGCTTGCCCGGCGCGCGCCGGCGCTCGATGTGCCCGTTCACCAGGGTTGCGATGCCCGCGCTGTCATAGCCGCGATACTCAAGCCGCCGCAGCGACTCCAGCACCAGCGGGGCCGCCTGCCGCGTTCCGATCACGCCGATGATGCCGCACATGCAACCCCCTGAGATTTAAGTCAGAAAGAAAGAGTCTTCTTTTTGTGAACAAAAAGAAGCAAAAAAACTTTATCCGTTCGCGCTTCGCCGATCAGGGAGGCAACGGGCCAACGGGGAAAAGTTTTTTGGTTCTTTTTTTCAAAAAAGAACATTCTTACTGCTCTACTTCTTCTTCCGGCTGGCCCGGAACGAAGCCGCCCGGCCCGCCCTGGTCTCCTGCCGCGCCCGCCCGAACGCCATCGCATCGGCCGGCACGTCCTCGGTGATCACGCTGCCCGCCGTCACCATCGCCCCGTCGCCGATCGAGACCGGCGCCACCAGGATGGAATCCGAGCCCACGAACACATCCGCCCCGATCACCGTGCGGTGCTTGGCGAAGCCGTCGTAGTTGCAGGTGATGGTGCCCGCGCCGACATTGGTGCGCGCGCCTACTTCGGCATCGCCGATGTAGGAGAGATGGTTGGCCTTCACCCCGCGCCCCAGCTTCGCCGCCTTCACTTCCACGAAGTTGCCCACATGGGCCTCCTCGCCCACATCGGCCCCCGGCCGCAGCCGCGCGAACGGCCCGATCACCGCGCCGGCGCGCACCGTGCAGCCCTCCAGGTGGCTGAAGGCGCGGATCTCCACGTTCGATTCCACGCTCACGCCGGGGCCGAACACCACGTTGGGCGCGACGCTCACATCCGTGCCGAAGCGCGTGTCGGCGCACAGGAACACGGTCTCCGGCGCCGTCATGGTCACGCCGCCATCCATCGCCGCGCGCCGCAGCCGGTGCTGCACGGTTGCCTCCGCCTCGGCCAGCTCGGCGCGCGAATTGATGCCGCGCAGTTCCTCCTCCGGCCCCACCACCGCGGCCACGCGCCGCCCATCCTGCCGGGCCAGCGCCACCAGGTCGGTCAGGTAGTATTCCCCGGCCGCGTTGTCGTTGCGCACGGCGGCCAGCCAGCGCGCCATGTCCGCGCCGGGCCCGCACAGCACGCCGGCGTTGCACAGCCCCACCGCGAGCTCATCGGGCGTGGCGTCCTTCGCCTCCACGATGCGCAGCACCTCGTCCTCGCCGCCGAGCACACGGCCGTAGCGCCCCGGCACCGCCGGCCGCATCGCCACCAGCGCCAGGCCCACGCCCGCCTCCGCGCGCCGCGCCAGCAGCCCGCGCAGCGTCGCCTCCGACATCAGCGGGTTGTCGGCATACAGCACTGCCACGTCCCCCGCGCCGAACAGCCCTACGGCCTGCAGCGCCGCATGCGCCGTGCCCAGCCGCTCGCGCTGCACCACGCAGGGATGCGGTGCCGCCGCGCGCTCCAGCGCCGGCATCTCCGGCCCCACCACCACCACGATCCGCTCGAACACCGCCTCGCACGCCGCCAGCAGGTGGCGCAGCATCGGCCGCCCCGCGATCGGGTGCAGCGCCTTGGGCAGCGCCGATTTCATCCGCGTGCCCATGCCGGCCGCCAGCACAACCGCCGTCGTCCCGGGCACGGGTGCGGGAGGGGCGGGGGGTGCGTCCTTGCTCATGACCCCGGGGAGTAGCGGCCCGGGCTGTGCCGTGTCAAAGGAAGCGCGATCACGCTTCGTTTCCCAAACGCAGCCCCCCAGGAACCGACCGCATGCAACCCCTGATGGTCTTCGACCTCGACGGCACCCTGGTGGACTCCGTCCCCGACCTCGCCGCCGCCCTCAACCGGCTGCTCGCCAGCCGCAACCTGGCCCCCTTCGCCCGCCCGCAGGTCGCCGGCTTCGTGGGCGACGGCGCCCGTGTGTTGCTGGAACGCGCCTTCGCCGCCCGCGGCACCGCACCCGATGCGGGGGCCCTGGCGGACTTCCTCACCGATTACGGCGCCAACGCCGCGGTGGAAACCGAGCCCTACCCCGGCGTGCGCGAAACCCTGGACCGCTTCGCCGTCGCCGGCTGGCGCATGGCCGTCTGCACCAACAAGCCGGAAGCCCCCGCGCGAACCCTGCTCGATGCGCTGGACCTCGCCCGCTACTTCGCCGCCGTCGGCGGTGGCGACAGCTTCCCGGTGCGCAAGCCCGACCCCGGCCACCTGCTGGCCACCATCGAGGCCGCCGGCGCCACGCCCGCCCAGGCCGTCATGGCCGGGGACCACCACAACGACGTGCTCTCCGCCGCCGGCCTGGGCATGCCCAGCATCTTCGCCGCCTGGGGCTATGGGCCGGCCGATACAGGGGACCATGCCTCGGCGACGGCGCGGGCGTTTCCGGAGCTGTTCGGGTTGGCGACGCGGCTTATCAAGTAAGGATTCTTCTTTTTGTGAACAAAAAGAAGCAAAAAAACTTTATCCGTTTGCGCCCGGGCTAGTCACGGCGCAAGCGGGGAAAAGTTTTTTGGTTCTTTTTTCAAAAAAGAACCACTTACCTTACCAACGCCCCGCCATCCACCGGCAATTCAACGCCGGTGATGAACCCGGCCTCGTCACTGGCCAGGAACAGCGCGGCGTTCGCCACGTCCCAGCCGGTGCCCATCTTCCCGCGCAGCGGCACCTTGGCGTCGCGCTCGGCGGCGATCTCGCTGCGCGGACGGTTCGTCGCCCGGGCCCTGGTGTCCACCGCCATCGGCGTGTCCATCAGCCCCGGCAGGATTACGTTCGCCCGGATCCCGTAGGCCGCGTTCTGAATCGCCAACTGCTTGGTGAACTCCACCATCCCCACCTTGCTCGCCTTGTAGGCCACGTAGGGGTAGTTCTCGTACGCGGCCACGGAGGAGATGTTGATGATCACCCCGCTGCCCTGCGCCCGCATGATCGGCACCGCATGCTTCGCGGCCATGATGCAGCCGCGCAGGTTGATGGCGAACAGCCGGTCGAACGCCTCCTCCGTGAACTGCTCCAGCATCGTATCGCCGCCGCCCAGCGAAACGCCGACGTTGTAGTGCAGGATATCCACCCGCCCCCAGCGCGCCCGGCACGCCTCGATCGCCCTGGCCAGCGCCGCCTCGCTGGTCACATCCGCCTCGAAGGCCTCGCACACCCCGCCATCGTCCTGCACCAGGGCGGCCGTCTCCCCGGCGCTGTCCAGCAGCCGGTCCACCGCCCATACCTTGGCGCCTTCCTGGGCGAAGCGCATCACCGTGGCGCGCCCGTTGCCCACGCCCTCGCCGGGGCTCTGGCCCGCGCCGATCACCACCGCGACCTTGTCCTGCAGCCGTGTCCCGGTCCGGGGCATGGGCATCTCCTCCGCTTCGTGTTCTATGGCCGCGAGATCAGCACCCGCCCCGGCAGGGGTCAATCGGCACAGGCATGACCTACGACGCCATCATCCTCGGCGCCGGCGCCGCCGGCCTCATGTGCGCGATCGCGGCCGGCGCGCGCGGCCGCCGCGTGCTGCTGCTCGACCATGCCGAGGCGCCGGGCAAGAAGATCCTGATCAGCGGCGGCGGGCGCTGCAACTTCACCAACCTGGGCATCGCGCCGGAGCGCTTCCTCTCCCGCAACCCCCATTTCGCCCGCTCGGCCCTGGCCCGCTACACCCAGCACGACTTCATCGCTCTGGTGCGCAAGCACCGCATCCCCTTCCACGAAAAGACCCTCGGCCAGCTCTTCTGCGACGGCTCCGCCCGCGAGATCGTCGCCATGCTGCTCGCCGAATGCCAGGCCGCGGGCGTCGAGCTGCGCCTCTCCGCCCAGATCACCGGCGTCACCCGCGCCGAGCACTTCCGCGTTGAAACCTCGCTCGGCTCCTTCACCGCCCCCGCCCTGGTGCTCGCCACCGGCGGGCTGTCGATCCCGAAGATGGGCGCCACCGGGCTTGCCCACGACCTCGCCCGCCAGTTCGGCCTGCCCCTCGTGCCCCCGCGCCCCGGCCTGGTTCCGCTCACCTTCGAATGCGGGGCGCTGGCCCTCATGCGTCCCCTGTCGGGCCTGGCCACCCCGGTCGTGGCCACCGCCGGCAAGCGCAGCTTCGCCGAAGCCATGCTCTTCACCCATCGCGGCCTTTCCGGCCCCGCCATCCTGCAGGCCTCCTCCTACTGGCACGACGGCGAGCCCCTTACCGTCGCCCTGGCCGAGAACCCGCTCCCTCAGCTGCTCGCCGCCAAGATATCCCGCCCCAACGCCACGCTGCGCACCGCGCTGTCGGATCTCCTGCCCGCCCGCCTGGCCGCCGCCCTGGCCCCAGGGGACACGCCCATGGCCCAGCTTCGCGACAAGGCCCTGACCGACCTCGCCGCCACCCTGCGCGCCTGGCGCCTCACCCCCAGCGGCACCGAAGGCTACGCCAAGGCCGAGGTCACCCTGGGTGGCATCGACACCGCGGCGCTGGACCAGAAGACCATGGCGGCGAATTCCGTCCCCGGCCTGTTCGCCATCGGCGAGGCGGTGGACGTGACCGGCTGGCTCGGCGGCTACAACTTCCAATGGGCCTGGTCGTCGGGCTGGGTGGCGGGGCAAGCGATCTAAGAAAGGGTCTTCTTTTTCTGAAGAAAAAGAAGCAAAAAGACTTTTCCGACTTTGCGCCCGGGATAGCCACGGCGCAAAGGGGGAAAAGTTTTTTGGTTCTTTTTTTCAAAAAAGAACATCTTGCTTTCTTTTGGAAGGATCCCGCCCATGGACAAGGAAGCCCTCACCGCCTGGGCACTCGCCAATGGCTGGCAGATGATTGCCGGCTGTCTCAGCCTCACCAAGCCGTCTGCGCCCAAGGAGGCCATCGTGCGGATGCAGCTCAAGGCCACCGTCGTCACGGTCGAGGTCAAGAAGCCTGCCGGCAAGTGGGAGAAGGCGGCCAGCCAGCCCTACGGCAAGCTGGTGGCGGACGAGGAGACCGGCATGCCCCGCGGCCTCGGCTTCGAGGTGATTCCCGGCTTCACCATGCTGATGCGCGACAACCGGGACCGCCAGGTGTTCGCCAAGCTCGGCGGCTAGCGGCCGGGGCTTCACGCCATCCCGCGCCCGCGCCACACTCCCGGCAGTGCGGGAGAGAACGGCATGGCGAAACGATCCAAGGTCTACGCAAGCTTCGCCGAGGCGGTGGCCGACATCCAGGATGGCGCCAGCATCGCCTTCGGCGGCTTCGCCTATCCCGGCGTGCCCTTCAACCTGATCGCGGCCCTGCTGAAGCAGGGGGCGAAGGGCCTCACCTGCGTCACCAACGGCACCGGCGGTTCCGCGCCCGACCGCATGCCCGATATCGGCATGCTGGTGCAGAACAACCAGGTGGCGAAGGTCGTCGCCTCCTTCACCGCCCCCACGCGGGCGTCCGATCGCATTCCGCTCACGCAGTATGTCGCCGAGGGCAAGGTGGTGGCCGAGCTGGTCCCGCAGGGCACCCTGGCCGAGCGCCTGCGCGCCGCCGGCTGCGGCATCCCGGCCTTCTACACCCCCACCGCCGTCGGCACGGAGCTGGCCGAAGGGCGCGAAACCCGCGTCTTCGGCGGCCGGGAGTACCTGCTGGAGGAAGCCCTGCCGGTCGATATCGCCTTCATCCGCGCCTGGAAGGCCGACACGGCGGGCAACCTGCTGTTCCGCCGCAGCCAGCGCAACTTCAACCCGCTGATGGCCATGGCCGCGAAGCTCACCATCGTGGAGGTGGAGGAGGATTTCCTGGAGCCCGGCGCCATCGACCCGGACGAGGTCCACACCGCCTCCATCTTCGTGCACCGCATGGTGAAGATCCCCGCCGCCCCCGAGGGCCTGTGGCCCGGACGGCGCCCCGAACGGGCCGCGCCCCCGGGGAATCAGGCCAAGGAGAAGCAGTCATGAGCGGCCTCGAACGCCAGCAGATCGCCGACCGCGTCGCGCAGGAATTCCAGGACGGCTGGATCGTGAACCTCGGCGTGGGCATGCCCACCATGTGCAGCAACACCCCGATCGACGCCGACATCCTCTACCACGCCGAGAACGGCGTGATCGGCTACGGCCCGGTGCTGCCGGCCGGGCAGGAGGATGTCCACCTGGTGAACGCCGGCGGCCAGAACGTCTCGTTCATCCCCGGGGCGGCCATCGTCCACCACGCCGACAGCTTCGGCATCATCCGCTCCGGGCGCATCGACGTGACGGTGCTGGGCATCTACGAGGTTGCCTGCAACGGTGATTTCGCCAACTGGAAGGTGGCCGGCGCCAATGGCGGCGGCATTGGCGGCGCCATGGACCTCGCCGCCTGCGCCAAGCAGGTCTTCGTGATCCTGGAGCACACCACGCGCGACGGCTCGCCGCGCCTGCTGAAGCAATGCGCGCTGCCGGTCACCGCCCGCGGCGTGGTCACGCTGGTCGCCACCAATCTCGGCCTGTTCAAGCCGCTCGGCGACCGCTTCCTGCTGCGCGAGATCGCCCCGGGCGTGACGGTGGAGCAGGTCCGCGCCGCCACCGGCGCCCCCGTGGAGGTGCCGCCCGACCTCAAGACCATCCGCACCCTTTAACGCCACCGCCATTGAGCCGGCGCGGCAACGGTGCTTTTGTGCGCCCCACTGCCAGCGCCCCATCGAAAGGATCGAGACCCATGACCCGGCTCGCCGCCATCACCTTCGCCGCCCTGCTCGCCGCCACCCCCGCCCTGGCCCAGGCCCCGGCT
>CANHCJ010000080.1 GCA_947458025.1 Rhodospirillales bacterium
GGCTCGCTGAGATTGAGCGCGAGGCACAGCAGCAGCGCTTCGGCGAGTATGTCACCGCCCAGGCCAAGGCCGCCGAAGCCGCCCGTACGCGGGCGGCGCAGGAGGTGCGTGAGGTCGTCGAGGCCAACGACAAGAAGCTCAAGGCCACACGGGACTACCAGGAGCAGCTGCAGAAGATCGCCCGCGCCGAGGCCGCCGGCGTCACCACCCTGCCCGGTGGTGCGGCATTCGATGCCACCCGCGCCCGCGCCGATGCGCTGCGCGAGTACCAGGACAAGCTCGCCAAGGCGAATGAGGAGGGCCAGAAGGCGGCCAAGCTCGCTGACGAGCAGGCGGCCAAGATCGGCAAGGTCTCCGAGGCCCTGGCCATCGAGCTCGACCGCCAGACCCGGCTGGCGGACGCGCAGCGCCAGGGGACCGGCGCGATCCAGGCGCTGAACACCGAGCTCGAGATCGAACGGCAGCTACGTGAGGCGAGCATCCCGCCGATCGAGAAGCGCACCGTCGCCCAGCAGCGCGAGGCCGAAGCCATTGAGAAGACGGTGCGCCAGATCGAGGCGCAGCGCACGGCGGTGAAGTCCGCCCAGGACGATCAAAAGAAGCTCGACGACGCCCGCCGCGAACAGGAACAGCAGGTCAAGTCCACCACCGACGATGTGGTGCGCTATGCCGGCGATCGCTTCGCCGACCTGTTCTCGCGCACCGGTCGCGGTTGGGCCGGGCTGATGGACGATCTCTATCGCCTGGCGGTGTCGACCTTTGCCCGCATCGCGGCTGAGGCAGTGATCCGACCCATCGTCACGCCGATCGTCCAGGGCATCTTTGGTGGTGGCATTGGCGGGATCGGCGGTGCCGGCGGCACGTCGCTGCTGGGCCTGCTCGGCCTGGGCAATCTCGGCGAGACGCTAGGGCTGACGGGTCCCAGCGGCCTGCTCTCCAGCATCGGCTCCGGCCTCGGCCTGACCGGCGCCGGCGGATTGCTGGGTGCGACCGCCATCACCGGCTGGGGCACCTCGACCAGCGCCGCGCTCGGCGCCATGGGTGGTGCCTACGGTCCTGCCTCGCTCCCGCAGTTGCAGGCCTTTGGCGGTGGCGGGCTGTTCGGCGGCACCGGGGCCACCTTCGGGTCGCTGCTCGGCGGCGCCGGTGCTGGCTTCGGCGCTGGCATGTTTCTGAATTCACTGCTGGGCGGCAATCAGACAGGCGGCATGGTCGGCTCCGGTGTCGGTGCCGCCGCGGGGGCGGTGCTAGGCAGCATCATCCCCGGCATCGGCACGCTGTTGGGTGGCATCCTCGGCGGCGCCGCCGGTGGCGGCCTCGGGGGGCTGTTCGGCCCTGGCGAGAGCGTGCAGGGCTTTGGTCTGCGGCTACAGTCCTCCGGCCGTGGGCCAGACGATGCGCCGCTGAACCAGCCTGGTGACCGCCTGCTGCCCATCGACTATCGGTACTTCAACGAATCTGGCCGCGCCGTATTCCAGCAGGCCGAGCAGGTCGTCGCCGCCACCAACGCCTACCTGGCCCAGCGTGGCCTCCAGGTGCAGGGCGTCTCCATCATCGGCGGCAACAGGAACGGCGCCGACTACTCCTGGGCCGATGCCGGCTCCGTGCCGGAGGCCTTCACCCGGTTGGCCTTCTCTTCCCGCGACAACGCTGATCTCACACGCTCGCTCCAGGGCAAGACCTTCTCCGGTGTCGACAAGTTGGCGCAATGGGTCGATGGCTTCCTCGCGACCCAAGCCGAGATCGACAAGCTCGGCACTGCGCCGCTGTCGGCTTTCACCCAGCAGGTTGAGGCCATCAATGCCGCCTTCGCCAAGGCCACGGAGACCGCCCGTACGTATGGGCTCGCCGAGAACAAGCTCGTTGCAGAACGGGCGCGGCAGATCGCTGCCCTGGAAGCCCAGCGCGCCGAGACCCTGCGCCAGGGCGAGGTCGCACTGCAGATCCGACGCCTGACCGCCGAGGGCAACACCGAGGCCGCCGACTTCGCCCGCCAGACCGAGGCAGCCCGGCAGGAGACGCGGGCCTTCACCGAGCAGCTGGAGGCGCTCGCCATCTCCGCCGCGGAGAAGTCCCGTCTGCTGGTCGAACTCGAGGAGACCCAGGCGGCGGAGCGCGCAGCGATCCTTGAACGCTATGCCGACCAAGCGCGCGACGCCCTGCTACGCACAGGAGGGTCGATCCGAGCATATCTGGACGGGTTGCGTGCCGGCGCCAGTGGGGGCGCGTCGCCCACCGATCGGCTGGTCGAAGCGCAGAACGCTTTCGGACGGGACCTGGCGCTGGCGCGCGGTGGCGACACCGATGCTCTGGCCCGGATCACGCAGTCGGCCGACACGCTGCTGGCGGCCAGCCGCGCGATGGATGCCTCCGGCACCGACTTCCAGGCCCTGCGCCAGTTTGTCATCTCTAGCTTGGAGAACTTGCCAGCCACCCAGTCCTACGATGCCCAGATTCTCGCGGCCCTGCAGCGGCTGGGCGGGTCGGTCAACGTGCAGGTCGGTGTCGAGGTGGTGCGGGTCATCACCGAGGCGCTGAATGCGCTGCCGGAAGCCGACCGGGCGCGACTGGTGCAATCGGCCACCGTCCTTCGCACCGTCGAGGAGCGGCTGGGCCGGTCGCTGTCCGACGTGGAGGTCGACGCCCTGGTGCAGGGCGCCGTCATCCGCCGCGACATCGCGCAGTCCATGCAGCGCGACCTCTCCGTCGCCGAGCGCGCCGGCCTGGTCCAGGCCGCCGACATCCTGCGCTCCATCCAGCAGGCCATGGCGCGTGACCTGTCGCCCGCCGAGCGGTCTGGGCTGCTGTGGGATGCCGACATCACCCGCGCCATCCAGCAGGCGATGGGGCGTGATCTGTCCGCGACCGAGCGTGCGGGGCTGGTCCAGGCAGCCGATGTGCTGCGGGCCGTGCAGCAGGCGATGGCGCGCGACCTGTCACCCACCGAGCGGGCCGGCCTGCTGTGGGATGCCGACATCACCCGCACCATCCAGCAGGCGATGGGCCGTGATCTCTCCGCGACCGAGCGTGCCGGACTGGTACAGGCCAGCGCGGTCATCCGCAGCATCGAGCAGACCATCGGTCGCACCCTCAGCCTGGCCGAGCGCGACAGCCTCGTCGCCAGCGCCGTGGTCACCCGGACGGTGATGCAGGCGATCGGCCGTGACCTCACCGCCATCGAGCGAGCCGGGTTGGTCGAGGCCGCCATCCTGATCCGTTCGATCGAGCAGGCGATCGGCCGCAACCTGACCGACGGCGAGCGCCGCAGCCTGATCGAGGGCGCTGCCGTCGAACGCAGCATCGTCCAGGCCATCGGTCGCGACCTCACCGCCCCCGAGCGCGCCGGTCTGGTCCAGGCTGCCAGCGTCATCCGCTCCGTGGAACAGCAGTTGGGCCGGCAACTGACCGCCGCGGAGCGCGCCCTAGTCTACGAGAGCAGCACCGTCGTGCGCGGCATCAGCCAGACCATCCTGCCGCCCACCGGCACCATCGTGGTCCCCGAGAATGAAGCCGTGATGCGCGGCATCTGGCAGCAGATCATGGCGGCGACCGGGGCGCCCCTGCTGAACGAAGAGACGATCACGCGGGTGATCCGGCAGGCCGTCGAGACGACCGAAACCATCAGCATCAGCCGATCCATCGACAACAGCTTGAAGTCCTTGCTGCAGCTGATCGAGTGGCATCTGCGTGGGATCAAGGGCGAGCTGGCGCCCGCTGCGACGGCCTATACGCCGCCGCCGGATATCCGAGACCCTGGCTTTGGTGGCGAGGGTTCCAGCAACGGCCTGTTTGCCAAGGGAGGCGTATTCGTCGGCGGCGCCGTCGTGCCCTTCGCCCGCGGCGGCATCCCCGATCTGGTCGGTCGTCCCACACTCGCGCCGATGGCGCTGTTCGGCGAGGCGGGACCCGAGGCGATCATGCCCTTGGCCCGCCGCGCCGATGGGTCGCTCGGCGTCCGCGCCACCATGCCCACTGCGCCCGACAGCCTGCGCGCCGATCTGCAGGCGCTGCGCCAGGAAGTCGCTGAGCTGCGCCAGGTGCTGCGTGAGGCCGCCTTGCTGATCGCTAGCGAAGTCCGCGTTGGCACCGGTGGCACCACCGAGGCAGTCCGCAAGCTGCGCGCCACCGTGCGGGATGCCGCATAATGGCGCAGGACCTGGTCACCCTGGTCGAGGTCACCGCCTGCGACCCCAGCATTCCCGGCACCCGCGTGCTGCGCTTCTCGTCCGGCCGCGGCACCATGACCCGCCCGTCCGAGACCCCCGCCAACGTCCACTTCGCACCGCGCCTGCAGCAGCCGATACGCTTCAAGCGCTCCATGTTCAGCAATGTCCGGGTCTCCGGCGGCAGCACGGTCGGCGTTGGCGATATCGTGCTGAACAACCTCGACCAGGGTCTGGCCTATCTGCGCGACCTCGGCATCGATGGCCGCGACGTCGTTGTGCGCGTCGGCCCGCAGGACGCCCCCTATCCCACGGGCTTCACCACCGTGCTGACCGGCACCGCCGAGCAAGTCGAGGTCGGCGCCCGCACCGCCACCATTCGCCTGCGCGACAAGCTGCAAGTGCTGAGCCTGCCACTGCAGGCCACTCTCTATGCCGGCAGCAACGTGCTGCCATCCGGCGCCGAGGGCACAGCCGACGACATCAAGGGTCGCCGCAAGCCGCTGCTGTTCGGGCGGCGCCATCAGCTGGTCCCCATCCTGGTGAACACCGCCCGGCTGATCTACCAGTTCCATGACGGCCAGGCCCAGGCGGTCGACGCCGTCTACGACCAGGGTGTGGCGCTGACCTTTTCCGGCAATGACCGCGCCAGCCTGGCCGCGCTGGAAGCGGCGACCATCGCCGCCGGGTTCTATGACACTTGCCTCGCCCTCGGCCTGATTCGCCTCGGCGCGTCCGCCGCCGGGCGCATCACGATGGACGCACGCGGCGATGCCGCTGGTGGCTACGTGTCCAAGGCCGGCGAGATCGTCCAGCGCATCCTGACCCAGCGCTGCGGCATCGGTGTCGGTGCCCTCGATGGTGCGTCCTTCACCAGCCTCAATGCCGCCGCCATCGCCGAATGTGGTGTCCACCTCACCGGCGAGGTGACGCGGCAGCAGGCGATCGACCAGGTGCTCAGTGGCTGCGGCGGCTGGCTGGCTCCCAGTCGCACCGGGCTGTGGCAAGTCGGTCAACTTCTGGCGCCCACCGGCAGCCCGGCTTTCACCTTCACCGACGTCGAGATCGAGGCGCTCGACACCCTGGCCACCCGCGACGCCGATGCCGGCATCCCGGTCTGGCGGGTGCGCCTGCGCGGCCGACCCTATGCCGAGACCACCGCCAACGACCTCGTCGCCGTCGGCGGCTCGTTGAGCGAGGCCCGTCGCGCCGAGTTGCTGCAGCCCTGGCGCGAGGCGATCACCAGCGACGTCGCTGTGCAGACCAAGCATCTGCTCGCCCCCGAAATGCTGCGCGATACCTGCTTGCAGCAGCCGGGCGACTTGGCCACCGAGGCCAGCCGGGTGCTCGCCCTGCATAAGGTCCGGCGCGACTTCACCCAGGCCGCGGTCTGGCTCACCCAGGCGCGCGCGGCAATCGATCTCGGCAGCGAGGTCCGCCTGGTCACCAACCGCCTCGGCTATGGCGCCGGCCGCACCTTCCGCGTCGTTGGCATCGACCTCGACGGCGTAGAGACCGCGGGCGGCCCCCGCTCGCAGTTGACCCTCGATCTCTGGGGCTGACCATGGCCGCCACGCCGATCCAGTTGCAATTCTACAGCAAGGCACCGGGCGCCACGCTGTCCGGCGGTGCCTGGCAGGCGGGTGCGTCGCTGGCCAATCTGCTGCTCGACCCGCCGCAGCTGAGCCTGCGCGCCCGATCCAGCAACCTGCTGCTGGCCTCCACCAAGTTCACTGTCGACCTGGGCGCGACCAACATCCCCGTGCGCATGATCGGCCTGGCCCGGCACAACCTGACGCGAGATGCCCTGGTGCGCATCAGTGCAGGCACGACGGCTGGTGGGACGGATCTCTACAGCACCGGCTGGATCCCGGTCTGGCCGGCGGTGTACCTCCCCGAGGACCTCGAATGGGAGGACGACAACTTCTGGACCGGCCAACTCTCGGCCGAGGAAGTCGTCGGCTACCCCAGCCACGGCATGCACGACGCCGGGACCAACATCCGCGCCCGCTACTGGTCGATCGAGATCAACGACACCGCCAACCCGGATGGCTATGTCGAACTCGCCCATCTGCGGATGGGCACCATCTGGTCCCCGCAACGCAACTTCGCCCGCGGCGCGCAGCTGGTCTGGGAGGACCGCACCGTCTCCGCCACCTCCCTTGGTGGCGTGCTCTACAGCGAGACCCGTCCCCCGGCGCGCGTGCTGCGCCTGTCGCTGGCGGGCATCACCCGGGTCGAAGCCTTCGGCGCCCTGCTCGATGCGCAGCGTCTGCTCGGCACCCATACCCCCTTCTGGGTCGTGCCCAGCCCCGACGACACCGCCCGCCGGTTCAAGCGCGACTTCCTGGCGCGCTTCCGAAAGCTCGACCCGATCACCCAAGCGTTCCACGACGCCCACGAGACGGTCCTGGAACTGGAGGAGTGGCTATGACGATGGAGGTCCTCCCATGAGCGCCGATGACTGGGCCTATCTCGCCGCGCGCAGCGACGCCGACTTCCCCAACGGCCTGTTCCGCACCTTCTTCCGCCCCTCGCTGAATGCCGTCGGTCGGACCGCCCAGGACGTCGGCGCCCTGGCCACGCAGGTGCAGGCGTATCTCGACAGCATCTCCGCCATCTACGCCCTGACCCAGGCCCTCGGCGTGTCCGCCTACGGCGTCGGCCTCGACGCCCTGAAGCTGCCGCGCGCCGGCGATCTCGGCAGCGCCGCCTACCGCGACTGGGACGCCCAGCACGGCATCGTCACCAACACCCAGAACGCCGCCTACCAGATCACCCTGCACGATTTCGGCAAGCTCCTGCTCACCACCAGCGGTACCAACACCTACACCCTGCCGCTCGCCACCGACCTGCCGGATGGCTGGTGGTGCCTCTATCACAACATCTCCGGCGCCAACCTCACCGTCCAGCGCTTCGGCAGCGACACCATCAACGGTGCCGTCACCACCAGCCTGCTGGTTGCCACCGGCTCCGCCATGGGCCGCATCATCCGCCGCTCCAACACCATCTTCCAGATCGGGTAGGTCCCATGCCCTTCGATCCCGCCATCGTCCTGCCGTTCCACCGGGCGGCAGGGAGCTTGATCCTGGGCGACCCCCGCATGTCCATCCTGCGCGCCTCCTCAGGCCAGGGAATAAACCGGCTCGGACGCTCCTTCACCGTGCCGCCCAACACGCTGCGGCCGCGCTTCCATCCCCTGACCGGCGTCTGCGAGGGCGTGCATGTCGAGCGCACCGCCACCAACCTGCTGCTGCAGAGCCAGGCCTTCAACACCACCTGGACCGCCACCAGCCTCACCGTCTCCGCCGACAGCACCCTCGCCCCGGACGGCACCACCACCGCCGACACGCTGACCGCCACCGGCGCCGGCGGCAACGTCGCGCAGGCCATCACCATCCCTCTCGGCCGCGGCCTCTCCGTTTCGGTGCACGGCAGGGCGCTGGCGTCGTCCTTCCTGTGGGTGCAGGTCGGCGACGGCACCAATGCCGTCGAGTGCTGGTTCAATCTCGCCGCCGGCACCACTGGCAGCAACACCGCCGGCACCGGCACCTGCATCTTCAGCCAGAAGGCGATCGAACCGCACGTCCTGGGCTTCTGGCGCTGCATGCTCGACGTCAACACCGCCACCAGCACCGCATTCACCGTGCGGTTCGGGCCCGCCGCCGCCGATGGCGTCCCACCCGCGACCAGCAACAGCATCATTGTCTGGGGCGCGCAGGCTGAGGCGGAACAGACCGTCTCGGCGGCCACGTCCTACATCGCCACCACCACCACCACCGTGACACGCAGCGCCGAGAACCTGCATCTGCCCGTCGATCCCGCCTGGTTCAACCCGAGCGAGGGCACGCTGGTCTACGAGTTCGTCAATCGACCCGTCCCGTCGACCCCAGGGAGCCATGTCATGGGCGGCGTCGCCAACAGCTTCAGCGACGTCATTTACATCACGCGCTTCAGCGCCGGCACCGCCCGGGCGGTCTTCGGTGCCGGCGGGGTGACCAGCGCCGATCTGTCCCGCACCTGGAACTTCGCGCCTGGGGCGATCGTCAAATGCGCTGTCGCCTGGGCGCAGAACGACATGGCCTTCGTGGTGGACGGCGGCGCCGCGGCCACCTCCAGCGCCAGCTTCACCCCGCCGACCTTTGTGCGGATCGGCCTGGGCTGCGCGCCGTGGTCCACCAATGACAACAGCAACAAGCCCTGGGCCACGCTGCGGTCGTTCAAATACCTCCCGCGCCGCGCGCCGACGGCCGACCTGCAAGCGCTCACCGCGGCCTAGGAGGCACCCCCCATGTGGATTCCCACCTATCATGCCTTCTCGTCACGGGCGGCGTACCTGGCGGCCTGCGATGCCGCCGGCTGGCCGCGCGGGCCCGACAACACGCCGGTGCCGCCGGACGGGGCCACGCTGGTCGAGATCGGACCACTCATCGCACCACCGAGCCTTGGACCGGACGGCATGCCCATCCCGGGCGAGGTTCTGGATCCCCGTCACCACGTCAACGCCGCCTGGCACGGTATCGATGTGCCCGAGGCGTTCCGCGCGGCCGCCGTCGCACCCGCAACACCGAACCGGTGCTTCGCGTTGCCAGCGCCGCCGCCGGCCGAACCGCCCGTGCCGCCAGTCATCCCTGCCTGGAAGGGGAAGGCGGCGTTGCGGGAGGCTGGGTTACTGGATGCCGTTGAGGTGGCAGTCGCGGCAGCAGGCGGTCGCGTTCAGGACGCGTGGGCCGGCGCTGCGGAATGGAGCCGCGACAGCGACTTTCTCTCGTCGCTGGCCGGAGACCTCAGGCTGACCAGGCAGCAGATTGACGATATGTTCCGTACGGCCGACGCCATTCAGAGCTGACGCGCTTGCAACTCCAATTGTCGGACCCGCTCCTCAGCGCACTAGGCTCAGGACCCTTGAAGGGCTTGCGTGATAGGCCTGGTTTGTGAGCCAACGCGCCCAGGAGGAAGGGCATGGCGGACGATCTGTTTTGGCTGACGGATGCTCAGATGGAGCGGCTGGCGGCATTCTTTCCGAAGTCGCGGGGGGGCGCCCGGGTGGACGATCGGCGTGTCCTGAGCGGCATCGTCTTCGTCAACCGCAATGGGCTCCGCTGGCGATACTTACCGGCGGCCTATGGCTCGCCGAAGACGCACTACAACCGTTGGGTCCGCTGGAGCTGCATGGGTGTCTTTGCGCGCACGCTGTTGGCCTTGGGCGAGTCAGATCAAGACGTCAGCACCGTCATGATCGACGCCACCCATCTGAAGACCCACCGCACAGCCTCATCGCTTCGCGGTAAAAAGGGGGGTGCGTCCGGTTCATTGGCCGCACCAAGGGCGGCCTGAACTCGAAGCTCCACGCCGTGACCGACGCGAAGGGCCGTCCGATCAACCTTTTCCTCACCGCGGGCCAGACGTCCGACTATATCGGCGCGCGGGCCTTGCTGCCCTCGATCCCTTCCGCGGGCGTCCTGCCCGCTGATCGCGGATACGACCCGGGATGGTTTCGCGACGCCCTGATCGAACGCGGCATCACGCCCTGTATCCCGCCCCGGAAGGCGCGCAAGAGCGCCGTCCAGTACGACAAAACCCTGTACCGCAAACGCCACCGCATCGAGAACATGTTCGGCCCCTCAAGGACTGGCGCCGCATCGCAACCCGCTACGACCGATACGCCGACATTTTCCTTTCCGCCTGCGCCCTCGCCGCCGTCATACTGTTCTGGTTGTGAACCCTGAGTTTAGCAATACTGAAACTTGCAACCGTCGATCCTGAGCACGGCTGATTTTATCAGCATGAAGCGGGAAATAGGGTCGGCCGTGTCATCGATCTCGCCAGCATCCCAGCCATGGTTATCCCTCCAAGGGCAACCACCCTCAAGAATATTGGACATCGGCGCCCTACCAACAGTGACCCCGTCGGCATCGAGCCAACTGAGAGTCCAGCGAGGACGCATGTTGGTGCCATATAAGGCTTCCACCGGATTGAACACGCGTGCGAAGTATTCGGCCGTTTGCAGAACCCTGCCTTGCCCAGTAAGGTAGGCAATCGCAGACAATCGGCCAATACCGATCACCGTCCGTGCATTGGGTGGTGAGTTTGCATCTCTGAAGATCACCGACTGCGAGAAAAATTCCTCATTGAATGAAGCAAGCCCAAGTCTAACCAAAATTCGGTGCTCCCGATTCTGCTCGCTAAATTTCCCGCGGTTATATGATTCAAGACTCTGCGTGGGAGGAGATGCAGGAGGTAATTACTCGGTTGGCCCCGAGGGATCTTTGGTTCCGCAGGGAGGAGGTGTGACAATCGGACCATTATCTTCGGCCTGAGAATCTGCGGCAGCGTCAGACATGAGGCACCCTGAATGTTGCTGGGTGGATATGAGCACGCTGGCGTTGGCACCGGCAAGCTTTGTCAGCCGCACGCTCTCTCCCTCACATAAAGCTCGCCGCTGCATCGCCACCCGCTACGACAAGCAGGCCGTCAACTTCCTCGCCGCCATCCACCTCGCGGCAGCCGTCGGCTGCTGGTTATGAGTCCTGATCCTAGTCGCCGGAACCACTATAGACTCAGTTGCTGCGGAACGGCCGTTCAAGTCTTCAGCTGCGCCTCTTCGATGCTCTCCAGTCCCACGACATTTCGAATGTACCGACCCACAAACCGAGTTTCGCCTTCTGGGCTCTCTCCTCAGCGGGGACATATGTCATCGAGTAGCGCCGGAAGGCGACGGCCCAGCCATTTGCGACCATCCATTGATTGACGTCCTCGCTGCCTTTGAAGCAGGTGGCAAGAACCCGATGGTAGCGGTCCTGGCCTGCCGGTTGGCAACGTACCGGGCTACCGCCGACGTAGCGAGCCAAGGCAGCAGCAGATTCGTCCCCGCATTGCCAAAGCTTGCCGTTTGGCCGTGTGCACAATTGGCCGCCTTCAGGGGCGTCTATGCCAACTAAGCGTATGCGCGTTCCCCGAATGTCGATAGTGTCCCCATCAATCACTACGGCTGGACCATTGATCAGCGGTTGGCTCGCAGCAGGAATGCTTGATGCCAGAAAAAAGCCGATGAGAAGATGACGCGTCAAGCTTCGGAACCTCAACTAGGTAATTGGAAACGTCAGCATGGCATGTTGCTCCAACAACGGCCTATGGCTAAAGTGACATACTTGACGTTCTGATTCCTGGGCGCATCAGTCGTCAGATTGCCGTCGCTCCTGTAGCTGGGGGCCTGCCTTCCACGATCAGGCCAGCTCACCGACGGTTGTCCTTGCCCTTCTTCTCCGCGGACTGCATCGTCCAGCGGGTAGGAACCGCCGTGTCGAATGAGTGTCCGCTATACGAGACGTCGTCCTATGGCGTCTCAGCCATCTCTATCATCGGCTCCGGATCTAGGGCCAGCCATACAGAAAACTGCTGACCTATTCGCATTTGAAGATCGGTCTTATGGCTTCGTAGATACACGGCACTGAACATTTTGGAGATTTCTAATGCTAAACCCCCAAAATTGGCCCGTGTATCTCCAATAGCTCCAGTTTTGGGTCTTTACTCAAATCTCCAGGGTTAGAACCCGGCTGTCCATTCGGTACTGACATACCGAAAGCCTTGTAGTAAGCAATCCATGAAGGATGGATGTCCTCCGTTTGGAGATCGCGAAAATTCATTGGTTTTTCTGGAAAAAATTCTTCTTCTGCGCTCGCAAACTTGAACATATCTACGATCAATTCACTACAATACAGCGCAGTTTCGTCTGTAAGATAAAGTTGGTCATAGGGTATATTTCTTTTCGATATTCCATATTCAATCGCTATCGGAATCAGATTTCGATAATCACTAAGGAGTCGCATGGACAAATATCTTTCTTGTCCAACTGAATTTGCAGACCTCCTCTTAAAAACGTCGATGTTTGTCAATCTTACTTCGGGATAGAATGCTTCCAGGACGAATGTCCCCTTATTGTTTTCGACGATCATTCCGACATGATTGACTCTTGCTCCATTTACGCCTTCGGTAACTGCAGAAATCGCATTGGAGTCTAAACCGATCTGGGTGAAGATCAGGTCGGGTCGTGCCCCCATCCGTGGTGTAGGAGCATTGCTCCCCGGCGGGTTGGCCCACCGTATCAGTCTGCCACTGCCGGCAGTCTGACGGTTGGATTGTCGCTGACGCTGCTGATGGTTTCCAGTGTCATGTAGCGGGCACGCTGTGTCGCCCATTCGTCGGATTGTTCGAGCAGGATGGCGCCGACGAGGCGGATGATGGCGGCTTCGTTGGGGAAGATGCCTACAACATCGGTGCGTCGCTTGATCTCGCCGTTGAGCCGCTCGATGGGGTTGGTCGAATGGACCTTTGCCCGGTGCGCCTGGGGGAAGTCCATGTAGGCGAGTACGTCGTGTTCCGCTTCGTCCAGGAAGCCGGCGAGCCTTGGCAGCTTGGGGCGGAGCTGGTCGGCGACGCTGCGCCATTGGGTGTGCGCGGCCGGCGCGTCCTCCTGGGCGAAGGCGGTGCCGATCCAGGCCGAGACAATGCGGCGCTGGCCCTTTCCGGCATATGCCGTGGCGTTGCGCATGAAATGCACGCGGCAGCGTTGCCAGGTGGCGTGCAGCACCTTCGTCACCGCGGCCTTGAGGCCCTCGTGCGCGTCGGAGATCACCAGCTTGACGCCGCGCAGGCCGCGCCGGGTGAGGCTGCGCAGGAAGTCGCGCCAGAAGGTCTCGGCCTCGGACGGGCCGACCGCCATGCCCAGCACCTCGCGCCGCCCGTCGCCATTGACGCCCACCGCGATGGTGACTGCCACCGGCACGATGCGCCCGGCGGCACGCACCTTTACGTAGGTGGCGTCGAGCCAGAGA
>CANHCJ010000081.1 GCA_947458025.1 Rhodospirillales bacterium
AAGCCCGAGGCATTCCCCAGCGCCGGCGCCCCGCCCCGTACCGCGCGCGGCGTGGCCCCCATGCGGAACTGCGGCCCCAGGATCGTCTCGCCGTCCACGCTCTCCCAGAAGCCGCGCGCTTCCAGATGCGCGCAGGTGTCGCGCAGCTGCGTCAGGCTGTAGCAGCGCGCCGCCACCACGCGGGCCGATTGCAGCGTCGCCAGCACCTCGTCCGCCGCCGCCTCCGCCACGCGCGCCTGCAGCAGCGCCACGAACTCCTCCCAGTGCTCCAGCCGCGTCTTGGCCGGCTTGAACCGTGGATCGTCCGCCGCCGCCTCCAGCCCCAGCGCGGCCATCATCGGCGCATAGAGGTGCACGTGCAGCCAGAACCCCACCCAACCGTCGCGGCACCGCAACAGTCCCAGCGGCTGCCGCCGGCTCGCCCGCGGCTCCACCATCCCGTTGTAGAAGAACTGCGTCACGAACGGATTGGCCATGCAGGCGGCCGCCGCCGCCACGTCCACCGAAGCCTCCTGCCCCATCCCCCAGCGCCCGCGCGCGAACAGCCCGGCCAGCACGGCGATATAGGCCGAGGCGCCCGCGCCATAGCTCGCCCGGTCCCCGCTTCCGTACAGCGGCTCCCGCCGCCCGTCGCCGGAGGCGTGCATCAGCCCCGCCACGGCCTGGAACACCATCTCGCACCCGGTCCAGTCCCGCCACGGCCCGTCGGTGCCGAAGGGCGAGACGGTGCACACCACCGCCCCCGGCGCCGCCGCCGCCAGCGCCACCCGGTCCGCCTCCGGCCCGATCACGATCGCGTCCGCCTCCGCCGCCAGTGCCATCAGCCGCGCCCGCCCGCCCGGCGAGGCATCCAGCACCACCGAGCCCTTGCCGGTATTCAGGTGCCGGAACGCGAAGCTCGTCCCGTCCGGCGCCACCGGCCGCGCCCGCCGCATCGCCCCGCCCCCCGGCGGCTCCACCAGCAGCACTTCGGCGCCGTAATCCGCCAGCATCCGCGTGCAGAACTGGCCGGCGATGCTGTCGCTGAGATCGAGCACGCGGATCCCCGCGAGCGCGCCGGCCATGGCGTCCTCCGCACCGCCCGCTTGGCGGATTATTGTCGACAAATCATGGGCGCCGCCCGCGCACACGGTCAATACGCCGCAACGCCGAGGATCGGCTATGCTGCCTCCCATGAGCCAGGACCGCACCGCCCGCCCCAACGCCATTCCCTGGCCGCCGATCCTCTACGGCGGCGGCGCCCTGCTCGCCTGGCTGCTGCACCACGGCGCCCCCATCCCCGCCTGGGCGGTCGGCGCCCACTGGCCCCTGGTGCAGCGCCTCGGCGAGGCGATGATCCTGGCCGGCATCGCGCTGGACCTCTGGGCCATGGCGACCATGTGGCGCGCGAAAGCGAACATCCTGCCGCACCGCGCCGCCACCGCGCTGGTCACGCACGGGCCCTTCGCCTTCAGCCGCAACCCGATTTACCTCGGCAACACCATGCTGCTGCTCGGCGCCGGCCTCGCCTTCGCCATGGCCTGGTTCATCCCCATCGCCCTGCTCGCCGCGGCCCTCACCGCCCACTTCGCCATCGCCCGCGAGGAAGCCCACCTCAACGCCCGCTTCGGCCGCGACTGGCGCAACTACACCCTGCAGGTGAACCGCTGGATCGGCCGCCGCACCCCCTCGACACGTCGCTGAGCCCCGGCCAAGGTGGGCCCATGCCCACCGCCGCCGAAACCCTCGTTGCCTTCCTCGCCGCCCAAGGCGTCACCCGTGCCTTCTGCGTCCCCGGCGAATCCTACGTCGCCGTGCTCGATGCGCTGCACGCCCACCCCAGCATCGACCTCGTCACCTGCCGCCACGAATCCGGCGCCGGCTTCATGGCCCTGGCCGATGCCCGCCTCACCGGCGTCCCCGGCGTGGCCCTGGTCAGCCGCGGCCCCGGCGCCTGCAACGCCAGCATCGCCGTGCACACCGCCATGCAGGATTCCGTCCCCCTCCTGCTCATCGTCGGCCAGGTCGAAGCCCGCGACCTGCGCGCCCGCGCCTTCCAGGAGATCGACTACACCCGCATGTTCGACGGCGTGGCCAAGTTCACCGCCGAGGCCACCAACCCCGACCAGGTGCCCGAGCTGATCTCCCGCGCCTGGGCCGCCATGCTCACCGGCATCCCCGGCCCCGCGGTCCTCGCCCTGCCGGAGGATGTGCTGGCCGAATCCTGCGCCCGCACCGCCCTCCCGCCCGTCCTCTCCAGCGACGCCGCCCCCTCGCCCCACGCCGCCGACCAACTCGCCGAGCTCCTGCGAACCGCCGAGCGCCCCATCGTCATCGCCGGCGGCGACCTCGACCGCCCCGGTGGCCGCGAGGACCTCCTCGCCTTCGCCGAACGCTGGCAGCTCCCCGTCGCCGTCAGCTTCCGCCGCCAGGACCTCTTCCCCAACGCTCACCCGCTCTACGCCGGCGACATGGGCCTCTCCAACCCGCGGCCCCAGCGCGAGGCCTTCGCCCGCGCCGACCTGATCCTCGCCCTCGGCACCCGCCTCGGCGACATCACCACCCAGGGCTACAGCTTCCCCGAACCCGGCCAGCGCCTGGTCCATGTCTGCCCGGATGCCTCCTGGCTCGGCTGGCGCTTCCAGACCGACCTCGCCCTGGCCGCCCACGCCATCCCCACCATCGCCGCCCTCTCCGCCCGCAACGCCGCCGCCCCGCCCGGCCGCGCCGCCTGGAACGCCGAGCTGCGCGCCCTGCACAGCGCCGACGCCGCCTGGTCCCCGCGCACCGCGGATGACGGCGTGGTCTTCCCCAACCTCGTCGCCGCCCTCGGCCCGCGCCTGCCCGCGGACGCCATCGTCACGCTGGATGCCGGCACCTTCGGCGCGCCCTTCTACCGCAAGATCGCCTGGAAGCCCGGCCAGCGCCTGCTCGCCCCCATCGCCGGCTCCATGGGCTACGGCATGCCCGCCGCCGTCGCCGCCGCCCTGCGCCACCCCGGCCGCCCCGTCATCTGCGCCGTCGGCGATGGCGGCTTCCTCATGACCGGCAGCGAACTCGCCGTCGCCGCCGCCCGCGGCGCGCCCTTGAAGGTGCTGCTCAGCGAGAACGGCAGCTACGCCTCCATCCGCATCCACCAGGAACGCGCCCACCCCGGCCGCACCAGCGGCACCGACCTGATAAACCCCGACCTCGCCCTCATTGGCGCCGCCTACGGCTACCCGGTGATGGTGGTGCGCGAGGAAGCCCAGCTGCCGGCGCTCATCGACGCGCTGACGGCACCGGGGCCGCTGTTTGCGGTTGTCCACTCTTCGTTGAGTGCGGTGCTGCCGAAGTAAGGAAGCGGTTCTTTTTTGAAAAAAAGAACCAAAAAACTTTTCCCCGTTTGATGCGGACAGGCGGGGATCTCGTAAGTCTTGCGGTTGATACCCGCATGCGGGTCGGGCGGGACGGCACGCGGTCATCCAGCCGCCCCAGGTCCGGCGGAAGGGCGGCCGTAAAGGAAGCATTCCGTAATGAGTTGCGGCGCCGTTGCAGATTGCGTAGGATTCGGGCGACGTGAGGGAGTAACCACCATCCAACGCCCATTCATCGCAGCGTTCGTCCTCGCCGCCTTGCTCGCGCCGTTGAGCGCCTGGGCGCAGGTGACCTCCGTCAAGGATGGCATCATTGGGGCCTGGGCCTTCGTTTCTGTGGTAAGCCAGACCGACGATGGAACCCGCGGCGAGCCCTTCGGCGCCACCCCGAAAGGCACCATCATCTTCACGCCCGACGGCCATTTCTCGCTGTTCCAGTCGGCCGCCCAGCTTCCCCGGCTGGCCGCCAACGACCGCGCCCGGGCAACGCCCGAAGAGGCCATGACGGTGGTGCGCGACTCGATTGCCTACTACGGCACCTACACCGTCAACGAGGCCGCGCGGGAGATCGCGCTGACCATCGTGGGCAGCACCTACACCAACCTGATGGGCGCCACGCCGCAACGGCGCATCATCACAACGCTGACGACGACCGAACTGGCCTTCAGCAACCCGCGAACGCCGAGCGGCATGACCCTGCACACCGTCTGGCGCCGCGCAACGCCCCAGTAGGCCAACAGCCGATCAGGCGGACCCGCCGGCCTGGTCGGCTACTGCCCCAGCCGTGCCTTCAGCGCCGCGTTGACCAGCGCCGGGTTCCCCTTCCCCGCCATCGCCTTCATCACGTTCCCCACGAAGAACCCGAACAGCTTGTCCTTGCCGGACTTGTACTCGGCCACCTTGTCCGGGTTGGCCGCGATCACCGCCTCCACCGCAGCATCGATCGCCCCGGTATCGGTCACCTGCCGCAGCCCGCGCTCGTCCACGATGGCGGCCGGGTCGCGTCCGGTCTCCACCATCGCCTCGAACACCTCCTTGGCGATCTTGCCGTTGATCGTGCTGTCCGCCATCAGGTCCAGCAACCGCCCCAGCGAAGCGGCCGAAACCGGCGGATCCTCGATCGTCCGCCCGGTGCGGTTCAGCGCGGCGAAGAAATCCCCCATCACCCAGTTCGCCGCGATCTTGGCATCCCGCCCCTTCGCGACAGTTTCGAAGAACAACGCCGTCGCCTGCTCCGCCACCAGCACGCCGGCGTCGTAGCGGGAGAGGCCATACTCCGCCATGAACCGCGCCTGCTTGGCATCCGGCAACTCCGGCAACGCCGCGCGCAGCCCGTCCACCCAGCCCTGCTCCAGCACCACCGGCAGCAGGTCCGGGTCCGGGAAGTAGCGGTAGTCGTGCGCATCCTCCTTGGACCGCATCGATCGCGTCTCGCCCCGGTTCGGGTCGAACAGCCGCGTCTCCTGCTGCACCTCGCCCCCGCCTTCCCACACCGCGATCTGCCGCAGCGCCTCCACCTCCACCGCCTGCATCACGAAGCGCACGGAGTTGACGTTCTTCACCTCGCAGCGCGTGCGATAGGCCTCGCCGGCCTTGCGGACCGAGACGTTCACGTCCGCCCGCAGCGAGCCTTCCTCCATGTTCCCGTCGCAGGTGCCGAGGTAGCGCAGGATGGAGCGCAGCTTCTTGATGTACGCCCCGGCCTCCTCCGGCGAGCGGATATCCGGCTCGCTCACGATCTCCATCAGCGCCACGCCGGAGCGGTTGAGGTCGATGAAGCTCTTGGTCGGGTGCTGGTCGTGCAGGGATTTCCCCGCATCCTGCTCCAGATGCAGCCGCGTGATGCCGATCTCCTTGGTGGACCCATCCGCCAGCTCGATCTCCACCACCCCGGTACCCACGATCGGGTGCTCGAACTGGCTGATCTGGTAGCCCTGCGGCAGGTCCGCGTAGAAGTAGTTCTTGCGGTCGAACCGGCTCACCAGGTTGATCTTCGCGTTCAGCCCCAGCCCCGTCCGCACCGCCTGCGCGATCGCCTCGCGGTTCGGCACCGGCAGCATCCCGGGGAACGCCGCGTCCACGAAGCTCACCTGCGAATTCGGCGCCGCCCCGAACGCGGTCGCCGCCCCGCTGAACAGCTTCGACTGGCTGATCACCTGGGCATGCACCTCCATGCCCACCACCACTTCCCACGGCCCCGTCGAGCCCTCGATCGTATAGGCCATCGCTCTCAAGCCCCCGCCCGAATGCCGGGCAGCGCGGTGAACCCCGCCGCCCGCTCCAGCGCCGCACCCACGGCGAACACCGTCTCCTCGTCGAACGGCCGCCCCAGCACCTGCAGCCCCAGCGGCAGCCCCTGCGCATCCAGCCCCGCCGGCACCGAAAGCCCGGGAATGCCGCTCATGTTCGCCGGCACGGTGAACACGTCGTTCAGGTACATCTTGATCGGATCGTCCATCTTCTCGCCCTGCGCGAACGCGGCGGAAGGCGCCGTCGGCGTCACCAGCGCATCCACCTTGGCGAACACGTCGGTGAAGTCCTTCAGGATCAGGGCCCGCACCTTCTGCGCCTTCAGGTAGTAGGCATCGTAGTACCCGGCCGAGAGCACATAGGTGCCGATCAGCACCCGCCGCTTCACCTCCGCCCCGAACCCCTCCGCGCGCGTGTTCTCGTACAGCGCCACCAGGTCCTCGCCCGCCGTCCGCGCCCCGAACCGCACCCCGTCATAGCGCGCCAGGTTCGACGAAGCCTCCGCCGGCGCCACGATGTAGTACGTCGCCAGCCCATACTTCGTATGCGGCAACGAGACGTCCACGATCTCCGCCCCCTGCTCGCGCAGCCAGCCCAGCCCCTGCTGCCACAGCGCCTCGATCTCCGCCGGCATGCCCTCGGAGCGATACTCCCGAGGCACCCCGATCCGCAGCCCCTTCACGCCCCGCCGGCACGCCGCCGCAAAGTCCGGCACCGCCACATCCGCACTGGTCGAATCCTTCGCATCGAACCCGCTCATCGACCCCAGCAGGATCGCCGCATCCTCCACCGTCCGCGCCACCGGCCCCGCCTGGTCCAGCGAGGAGGCAAACGCAACGATCCCCCAGCGCGAGCAGCGCCCATAGGTCGGCTTGATCCCCGCGATCCCGCAGAAGCTCGCCGGCTGGCGGATCGAGCCGCCGGTATCCGTCGCCGTCGCCCCCAGCGCGATCCGCGCCGAAACCGCCGCCGCCGACCCGCCGGATGAACCGCCCGGCACCAGCGGCCGGTTGTCCCCCCGCCGCGTCCACGGCGAGGTCACCGGCCCGAACGCCGAGGTCATGTTGGAGGAGCCCATGGCGAACTCGTCCATGTTCGCCTTGCCCAGGAAGATCGCCCCGTCGCGCAGCAGGTTGGCGGTCACCGTACTCTCGTAGGGCGGCACGAACGGCTCCAGGATCCGGCTGCCCGCCGTGGTCCGCACCCCCTCGGTGCAGAACAGATCCTTGATCGCCAGCGGAATGCCCGTGAGCGCCCGCGCATCGCCGCGCGCCAGCGCCGCATCCGCCGCCGCCGCCTGCGCCCGCGCACCCTCGCCCGTCACCAGCACATAAGCGTTCAGCTTCGGGTTCAGCGCCTCGATCGCCGCGAGATACGCCTCCGTCAGCTCCACCGCGGAGAACCGCTTCGCCCGCAGCCCGTCCCGGGCCTCGGCCAGCGTCAGATCGGTCAAGGTCATCGGCGGATCTCCTGGCACGGCACGGCAAAGACTCCCTCTCCCCTTGGGGGAGAGGGCCGGGGTGAGGGGTCGTCCCGCATCACGCGTGAGGGGTACGCGCCCATCACTCCACCACCTTCGGCACCGCGAAATACTCGCCGTTGCGGTCGGGCGCATTGCCCAGCACCGCATCCGCGATCCCGCCATCGTTCACCACGTCCTCGCGCAGCCGCAGCGCCATCTGCGTGCCGCCGGTCAGCGGCTCCACGCCGTCCACATCCACCTCGTTGAGCTGCTCGATCCAGCCCAGGATGGAATTCAGGTCCGTGCGCAGCGCCTCCACCTGCGCCTCATCCACGCGGATGCGGGCCAGCTTGGCGATGCGTCGAACGGTCGCGGGGTCGAGCGACATTTCTTTTCCTTGGCGGTCGTGGGGCGGCGGACCATAAACGCGCCCATGCCGCTCTTCAACATGACCGACCTGCGCGCCCGGCTTCTCCCGGGCCAACGCCTTCTGGGCATCGACCCCGGGGCCAGATCCATCGGCCTCGCCTTGTCCGATGTCACCCTCATGCTCGCCACGCCGCACTCCACCCTGCGGCGGGACAAGCTGAAGGTGAACGCCGCCTCCATCGCCCGCATCGCCCAGAAGGAGGGCGTCGGCGGCCTGGTGATCGGCCTGCCGCTGTCGATGGACGGCACCTCCGGCCCCGCCGCCCAGGCCGCGCGGGACTGGACCCACGCCATGTCCCTGGAAACCGGCCTGCCCGCCGCCCTGTGGGACGAGCGCCTCTCCTCCAGCGCCGTCAACCGCTTCCTGATCCAGGAAGCCGACATGACCCGCAAGCGCCGCGCCGAGGTGGTGGACCGCATGGCCGCCGCCTACCTGCTGCAGGCCGCGCTTGACGCCAGCCGGCCCCCGTCCGCATAGTTGTAGGATATTATAATAACAGGAGCGTGACCATGGGATCGATCACCGAGACCGCCCACGCCTTCTTCCAAGCCTGCGAGGCCGGCAAGGGCTGGGCCGCGTGCGCCGAATACTGCACACAGGACGCCACCTTCTCCGCCCAGTCCGAACCGCTGGCCGATGTCGCCACCCTGGCCGCCTACTGCGACTGGATGAAGGCCCTGTTCGGCCCCCTGCCGGACGCGCGCTACGACCTCCGCTCCTTCGCCACCGACAACGTGCGCAACAATGTCTGCGCCTATGCCGTCTTCCACGGCACCAACACCGGCCCGGGCGGCCCGCCGCCCACCGGCAAAGCGGTGGCCACCGACTACGTCTATGTCATGCAGTTCACCGGCGACAAGATCAGCCACATGACCAAGATCTGGCACAGCGGGCTGGCGCTGAAGCAGCTCGGCTGGGCGTGAGGGAAGCAAGAATCTTCTTTTTCTGAAGAAAAAGAAGCAAAAAGACTTTTCCCCTACGATGCGGAGAAACCGAGCCTCTCCGCATCAAACGGACAAAAGTTTTTTGGTTCTTTTTTTCAAAAAAGAACCGCTTTCTTACCTGGCCCGCAGAAACGCCAGCACCGACTCCACCAGCATCCCCCGATGCCGCCCCCGCAGCGCCGGCGAGAGCGGGTCCTGCCCGAAGATCGTCCCCAGCGTGTGCCGGTTCGACACCCGGAAGAAGCAGAACGCCGTCATCAGCAGGTGCACGTCGATCGGCTCCGCATCCCGCCGGAACACCCCGGCGTCCTGGCCACGCGCCAGGATCGCCCCGATCGTGCTGATCACCGTGGCGTTCAGCCCCTGGATGGTCTCGGAGCGCGCGATATGCGCCGCACGGTGGATGTTCTCGATGCTCACCAGCCGCACGAAGCGCGGGTTGGCTTCCTCGTAGTCGAACACGAACTCCGCCAACCGCCGGATCGCATCCTCCGGCGGCAGCGCCTCCAGGCCCAGCGCGCGCTCGGCGGTGCGGATGCCGGCATAGGCATGCTCCAGCACGGCGCGGTACAGCCCGTCCTTGCTGGCGAAGTAGTAGTAGATCATCCGCACCGTGGTGCCGGCCCGCGCCGCGATCGCATCCACCCGCGCCCCGTCAAGCCCGTTGTCGCTGAACTCGATGAAGGCCGCGTCCAGAATGCTGCGCTGCGTCGCCGCCGGATCGCGCGCGCGCCTGGCCGGCGGAAAGGGGGCCTCGTTCATGCCGCCTTGTTCCATGTTCCGGCCCGGCTGCCTACCCGGCGCCCGGCCTGGTTGACTTGAATTAAGCGCTTACTTAATTCATCCGAACGCCCGCACACCACCGCACGGGCGAACGGGGAAACGCCTTGGGCCACAGCCTGGATTTCAGCGTGGTGTACGACAACGCGCCGGCGTTGCTCTGGGGCTGCCTCGGCACGATCGGCCTCGCGCTCGCCGGCATGGCGCTCGCCCTGGTGATCGGCCTGCTCGGCGTGCTCGCCCGCGCCTCCCGCTTCGCCCCGCTGCGCCTGGCCACCGTCGCGTTCATCGAGCTGATCCGCAACACGCCCTTCCTGGTGCAGATCTTCTTCATCTTCTTCGTGCTGCCCTATGCCGGGCTGCGCCTCAATCCCACCGTCACCGCCATCATCGCCCTGGGCATCAACGGCGGCGCCTATGCCATCGAGATCATCCGCGGCGGCGTCCAATCCATCCCCCGCGGCCAGGTGGAAGCCGGCCTCGCCCTCGGCCTGCACCGCCTCCAGGTCTTCCGCCTCGTGGTGCTGAAGCCCGCCCTGCGCGCGATCTACCCCGCGCTCACCTCGCAATTCATCCTGCTCACCCTCACCACCTCCATCTGCACCTCGGTCGCCGCCTACGAGCTCACCTCGGTGGCCCAGCGCATCGAGAGCGACACCTTCCGCAGCTTCGAGGTCTATTTCAGCATCACCTTCCTCTACCTCGGCATGTCCTGGCTGCTGATGACCGGCTTCGCCGCCATCGCCGGCCGCGCCTTCGCCTGGCCGACCAGGTAGGGGCCGACACGATGATCACCACCTTCGGCCTGCCCCAGTTCGGCTTCCTGCTCACCGGCCTGCAATGGACGCTGGCGCTCACCGCCATCGCGCTGGTGGGCGGCGGCATCGCGGGCCTGGCCATCGCGCTCGCCCGCACCGCCCGCAACCCGTTCCTGTGGCGCAGCACGGCCGGCTACATCGCGCTCTTCCAGGGCACGCCGCTGCTGATGCAGCTCTTCGTGGTCTATTACGGCCTCGGCCTGCTCGGCCTGAAGCTGCCCGCCTGGGCCGCGGTGGCCATCGGCTTCACGCTGAACGCCAGCGCCTTCCTCGGCGACATCTGGCGCGGCGCCATCCAGGCCGTGCCGCACGGCCAAACCGAAGCCGCCAGCGCGCTGGGCCTGCGCTATGCCGCGCGCATGCGCCACGTGGTGCTGCCGCAGGCCTTCCGCATCGCCCAGCCCGCCACGGTCGGCTACCTCGTCCAGCTCATCAAGGGCACCTCGCTCGCCGCCATCGTCGGCTTCATCGAACTGGCCCGCGCCGGCCAGATCGTCGCCAACCAGACCCACTCGCCGCTCCTCGTCTACGCCACCGTCGGCGCGCTCTATTTCGCCCTCTGCTGGCCGCTCTCGCTCTACAGCGCCCGGCTCGAAACCCGTCTGGCTGTCGCGGCGCGATAGCAGGCCCATCACCAAACCCCAGGGAGATCCCGCATGACCCCCACCCGCCGCCACCTCCTCGCCGGTGCCGCCCTCGGCCTCGGCACCACCCTCCTCCCCCGCGCCGCCGCGGCCAACACGGTCGCCGAGATCAGGAGGCGCGGGCGCGTCATCATCGGCATCCAGGGCGACAACCCGCCCTTCGGCTTCGTCAACTCCCAGGGCGTGCAGGACGGCTACGACGCCGATGTCGGCCGCCTTTTCGCCGCCCATCTCGGCGTCCAGGCGGAGTTCGTGCCGCTGGCGGTGGCCAACCGCATCCCCGCCCTCACCACCGGCCGCGTCGACGTGCTCTTCGCCACCATGGCCATGCTGCCGGACCGCGCCAAGGCGGTGCAGTACAGCCGCCCCTACGTCTCCAACTACATCACCCTGGTCGCCCCCAAGACCACGGTGGTGAAGACCAACGCCGACATGGGCAAGCTCACCATCGGCGTGCCGCGCTCCTCCGTGCAGGACACGCAGGTCACCAACAACGCCCCGGCCGGCACCACCATCCGCCGCTTCGATGACGATGCCGCCACCATCCAGGCCATGCTCTCCGGCCAGGTCCAGGCCGTGGGCGGCAACATGTTCTACGTGGCGCGCCTGAACGCCGTGCGGCCCGACACCTTCGAGGACAAGCTGGAGTTCACCCGCCTGCACAACGGCGCCTGCTCGCGCCTCGGCGACCGCGAGATGAACGCCGAGCTGAACGACTTCCTCGGCAAGGCGCTCGCCTCCGGCCAGCTGGAGGCGCCGTACCGCAAGTGGTTCAACATGGCCGTGCCCAACTTCCCCACCTCGGTCGAGGGCGTGCCCTTCACCGTCTCCTGAACCCCATGCCCCAGCTGCGCCTTGCCCTGGTCGGCGCCGGCCTCATCGGCCGGCGCCACGCCGCCCACATCCGGGCCGACCCGGGACTCGCGCTCTCCGCCGTGGTTGATCCCGCGGTGGAGGCCCGGGCCTGGGCCGAAGGGCTCGGCGCCGCCTGGCACCCCGTCCTGGAGACCCTGCTGTCCGGCCCCGCGCCGGACGGCGCCATCATCGCCACCCCCAACGCCCTGCACGTGCCCCAGGCCCTCGCCCTGGTTGCCGCCGGCATCCCCGTGCTGGTGGAAAAGCCCATCGCCGACAGCGTGGCCGCCGCCGAACGCCTCGTCGCCGCCGCGGCGGCCAGGGGCGTGCCGCTCCTCGTCGGCCACCACCGCCGCCACAACCCCATCATCGCCGCGGCGAAGCAGGCGATCGACCAGGGCCGCCTCGGCCGCCTCACCGCCGTACACGCCGCCTGCTGGCTGGCCAAGCCGCCGTCCTACTTCGACACCCCCTGGCGCCGCGCGCCCGGCGCCGGCCCGGTGCTGATCAACCTCATCCACGACATCGACCTGCTGCGCCATCTCTGCGGCGACATCACCGATGTCCAGGCCATGGACTCCCGCGCGATCCGCAACCACCCGGTGGAGGAAACCGCCGCTGCCCTGCTGCGCTTCGCCAACGGCGCGCTGGGCACCCTCACCGTGTCGGATACCACCGCCGCCCCCTGGAGCTGGGAATTCACCAGCGGCGAGAACCCCGCCTACACCCGCACGCGCGAGAGCTGCTACCTCATCGGCGGCACCGAGGCCTCGCTCGGCCTGCCCGATCTCCGCCTCTGGCGCCACGAGGGCACACCGGACTGGTGGCGCCCGCTCCTCGCCGAGGCCCTCACGGCCCCCGAGGCCGATCCCCTCGCCCGCCAGCTCCGCCACTTCGCGGATGTCATCGCCGGCCGTGCCGCCCCCCTCGTCTCCGGCCAGGACGGGCTGGAGGCCCTGCGCATCGTCGCGCGCATCCACCAGGCGGCCGCCGCATGATCTCCGGCACCACCCGCCTCATCGCCCATGTCGGCCACCCCACCGCCGGCTTCCGCTCACCGCGCATCTACAATCCCTGGTTCGCGCGCCAGGGCATCGATGCCGTGGTGGTGCCGATGGGCGTGGACCAGGCGCTTTGGCCTGGCCTGATCCGCCCCCTTTTCCGCCTGCGCAACATCATCGGCGCGCTGGTCACCATGCCGCTCAAGGTCGACACCGCCGCCCTGGTGGACGATCTCTCCGTCACCGCGCGCATTGCCGGCGCCTGCAACGCCGTGCGCGCCACGCCGGAAGGTCGGCTGGAAGGCGAGATGTTCGATGGCGAGGGCTTCGTCGCCGGCATGCGCCGTGCGGGGCGCGATCCCGCCGGGCGCCGC
>CANHCJ010000082.1 GCA_947458025.1 Rhodospirillales bacterium
CACGTCCCCGGCCCCGCACGCGCCGCCTTCCCGGGCCAGGCGCCAACCCGACCCACGACCTCATTGTTCCACTAACATACCATTCCGGCAAAACCCATCCCCCGCCAAACAACCCCTTGGAGCGCCGCCAGGGAAAGGGCACGATGGCCCCACGGCAAGTATTCACGATTCAATATCGTGAATAAACAATTCCACTTGCCAACGTCACAAAACCAGGGCTGAACTGCCCACCCGTCCCGAGGAGGCCGCCATGTCCAAGCACCCCGAAACCCTCGCCCTCCATGCCGGCTGGCGCCGCGACGAGGCCACCACGGCCGTTGCGGTCCCGATCTATCAAACCACCAGCTACCAGTTCAACAGCACCGACCACGCCGCCAACCTGTTCAGCCTCACCGAGCTGGGCAACATCTACACCCGCATCATGAACCCCACCCAGGATGCGCTGGAAAAGCGCATCGCCGCGATCGAAGGCGGCGTCGCCGCCCTCGCCACCGCCTCCGGCCAGGCCGCCAGCGCCATGGCCGTCCAGAACCTCTGCAAGGCCGGCGACAACTTCGTCGCCTCGACGGATCTCTACGGCGGCACCTGGAACCTCTTCGCCAACACCCTGAAGGACCAGGGCATCGAATGCCGCTTCGTCGACCCGGAGGACCCGGAGGCCTTCGCCCGCGCCACCGATGACCGCACCCGCTGCTACTATGCCGAAACCCTGCCCAACCCAAAGCTGCGCGTCTTCCCGATCGCCGAGGTCGCCGCCATCGGCAAGCGCTTCGGCATCCCCCTCATCATGGACAACACCGCCGCCCCCCTGCTGGTGAAGCCCTTCGAGCACGGTGCCGCCATCGTTATGCACTCGCTCACCAAGTATTTCGGCGGCCACGGCACCTCCATCGGCGGCATCATCGTCGACAGCGGCACTTTCGATTGGGAAGCCCACCCCGCCCGCCAGCCCGCGCTGAACACGCCGGACCCCAGCTACCACGGCGCCGTCTGGACCCAGGCGGTGAAGGGCATCGGCCCCGTCGCCTACATCATCAAGGCCCGCACCACCCTGCTGCGCGACCTCGGCGCCGCCATCAGCCCCTTCAACGCCTTCATGATCCTGCAGGGCGTGGAAACCGTGGCGCTGCGCATGCGTGCCCACTGCGAGAACGCGCTCGGCGTGGTGGAATACCTCCAGTCCCGCCCGGATGTCACCCGCGTCATCCACCCCTCCACCACCTCGGGCCTGGCCGCCGAGCGCACCAAGAAATACCTCCCGCACGGCATGGGCGGCCTGGTCGGCTTCGAGCTGAAGGGCGGCGCCGAGGCCGGCAAGAAGTTCATCAACGCGCTCAAGATGTTCTACCACGTCGCCAACATCGGCGACGCCCGCAGCCTCGCCATCCACCCGGCCAGCACCACCCACTCCCAGCTGAACCAGGAGGAACAGGCCGCCACCGGCGTCTCCCCCGGCTACGTCCGCCTTTCCATCGGCATCGAACACATCGACGACATCCTCGCCGACCTCACCCAGGCCCTCGACGCCGCGAAGTAGGTTTCGAAACGCCAAGGCGCCAAGAACGCCAAGAACAGGGCCCGGCCGCCAAAGCCGGGCCCAACCTCTTTCTTGTTTCTTGGCGCCCTTGCCGTCTCTTCCTTGGCGCCTTGGCGTTGAATCCCTTCCCTTCTCGCCCTCTCCCCTGGCCATCCCCCTCCCGTTGCGCCACCCTCCGCGCAGCAGGAGTCCGCCCCATGCCCAACCCGCTCGACAAGTTCCGCCTCGATGGCCGCACCGCCCTGGTCACCGGCGCCCGCCGCGAGATCGGCGCCGCCATCGCCCAGGGCCTCGCCGCCGCCGGCGCCCGCCTCGCCATCCACCACGCCGGCACGGAACAGGAAGCCAACGACGCCGCCGCCACCGTCCAGCGCTGCGGCAACCGCGCCCAGGCCTTCGCCGCCGACTTCTCCCACAAGGGTGCCGCCGAAACCCTCGCCGCCGAGGTCACCGCCGCCTTCGGCCAGGTCGACATCCTCGTGCTGAACGCCTCGATCGAGATCCTGGAACCCGTCGGCGCCATCACCCGCGCGGCCTATGACCGCCAGATGGAGATCAACGTCTGGTCCACCCTGGCCCTGCTCCAGGCCCTGGTCCCGCCGATGGCCGAGCGCGGCTGGGGCCGCGTGGTCACCATCGGCAGCGTCCAGCAGATCTCCCCGGCCGCCGAGATGCTCGTCTATGCCGGCTACAAAGCGCTGCAGCACAACTGGGCCATCAACCTCGCCCGCCAGTTCACCGGCCGCGGCGTCACCGTGAACAACCTCGCCCCGGGCCTGATTTCCACCGCCCGCAACGCCGACCAGATCGCCGCCCGCGGCGCCCAGATGCAGGCCCGCATCCCCGCCGGCCGCATGGGAAAGCCCGACGACCTCGTCGGCGCCGCCCTGCTGCTCTGCTCCGATGCCGGCGAGTACATCTCCGGCGCCAACCTCTACGTCGATGGCGGCCGGAGCGTGAACCTGTGAGTGAAGCCTGGCCGATCCTCGGCCGCAGGCTCCGCCTCGCCCTCCTCGGCGGCGGCCCCGGCAGCTTCATCGGCCCGATCCACCGCGCCGCCGCCCGCCTTGATGATCGCTACGAGATCGTCGCCGGCGTCCTCTCGCCCGATCCCGCCCGCAATGCCGAGGGTGCCGCCGCGCTGGGCATCCGCGCCTACCGCAGCCTCGAAGCCCTGGTGGACGGCGAGAAGAAGCTCGATGCGGTGGCGATCATGACCCCGAACCACCGCCACCACGAGGAATGCCTGCAAGCCATCGCCGCCGGCCTGCACGTGATCTGCGACAAGCCCCTGGCGAACTCGCTGGCCGAGGCGGAGGAGATCGCGAAGGCCGTCCGCCGCACCATGACGGTGTTCTGCCTCACCCACGCCTACGCGGCGTACCCGATGATCCGCCAGGCCCGCGCAATGGTCGCCGCCGGCGCGATCGGGCCGGTGCGGGCGGTGCAGGTGGAATACCTCCAGGCCGGCATGGCCGCGCCGGTAGAGGAAGGCCCGCGCACCCGCAAGCTCGATTGGAAGCTCGATGCCGCCCGCTCCGGCCCCTCCCTGGTGCTGGGCGATATCGGCACCCACGCCTTCCACCTCGCCCGCTTCGTCTCGGGCCTGAAGCCGGTGGGCCTGGCCGCCGATCTCGGCGCCATCGTGCCGGGCCGCACGGTGGACGACTACGGCGCCATGTTCCTCCGCTTCGAAGGCGGCGTGCCCGGCACGCTGCTGTGCAGCCAGGCCCTGGCGGGCACCGAGAACGCGATCACCCTGCGCGTCTTCGGCGAACACGGCCACCTGGAATGGCGCCACGAGACCAGCAACTACCTCACCCTCGCCCTTCAGGGAAAACCCCTCCAGCGCCTGGCCCGCGGCGATGCCGACCTGCTGCCGCAAGCCGCCCGGCTGGTGCGCATCGCCCGCGGCCACCCGGAGGGGCTCACCGAAGCATTTGCAAATTTGTATCGTGATGTTTCAGAACTTGTCGCATCGCGCCTCACGTCCCATCCTGTCGATACGCTGGCGCTCGATTTCCCGACCGCCGAGGATGGCCTGGAGGGCATGATGTTCGTGGATGCGGCCCTGCGCTCACGCGAGGAAGGCGGTGCCTTCGTTTCCTTCGCAAGGGACCTGTCGCCCTAGGCCCCTGCCGTGATGCCCCGCCTCACCCGCCGCACCGTTCTCGCCACCGCCCTGGCTACCCCGGCGTTGGCAACCCCGGCGCTGGCCACCAACCTGCGCGCCGCCACGCTGCGCTTCGTGCCGCACCAGGGCCTCGGCTGGCTCGACCCGAGCTGGTGGCCCTTCGTCGAGACACGCAACCACAGCTGGATGGTCTACGACACGCTCTATGGCCTGGATGCCGAGGGCATCGCCCAGCCGCAGATGGCCGAGGGCCATACGCTGGAGAATGACGGCCGCATCTGGCGCATCCGCCTGCGCGAGGGCCTGGTGTTCCACGACGGCACGCCCGTGCGCGCCCAGGACTGCGTGGCCAGCATCACACGCTGGGGCACCCATGCGATGATGGGCCAGAGCCTGCTGCGCGCCACCGCCTCGCTCTCCGCCCCCGACGACCGCACCATCCTGTTCCGCCTCGCCGAACGCTTCCCCCTGCTGCCGGAGGCGCTGGGCGACCGGACCATGCAGGTCTGCGCCATCATGCCCGCCCGCCTGGCCGAGCATTCCGATACAAGGGTGGTGGACGAGGTGGTGGGCAGCGGCCCCTACCGCTTCCTGCCCGACGACTACGCCCCCTGGCGCCGCGCCGCCTATGCCCGCCACGAGCGCTACCTGCCCCGCGCCGGCGGCACCGCCGCCTTCACCGCCGGGCCGAAGCTGGCGCATTTCGACCGGGTGGAATGGGTTGCCATGCCCGACCACGACGCCGCGCTGGCCGCGCTGCGCGACGGCACGGTGGACTGGTGGGAGGCGCCGCCGCCCGCCCACCACGAAGCCATCGCCGCCGACCGGCGCCTGGCGCTGCGGGTGCATGACCGGGCGGGCTACATGGCCACGCTGCGCATGAACCACCTGACCGCCCCCTTCGACGACCCGCGCGTGCGCCGCGCCGTGCTGCGCGCGGTGGACCAGCGCGCCTTCATGGAAGCGGCCACCGCCGCACCGGTGCAGCGCCGCACCGGGGTGGGCTTCTTCAGCCCTGCCTCGCCCATGGCCCGCCCCGCCCCCGCCACGCCCGACGAGGCCGCCGCCCGCGTCGCGCTGCAGGCCGCCGGCTATCGCGGCGAGGTGGTGATGGTGCTGGTGATCTCCGACCTGCCGGAGCCGCGCGCCATGGCGCTGGCCGGGGCGGAGATGCTGGCGCGCATCGGCTTCAACGTGCAGGTGGACCATGTGCCGGTGCGCAACCTGGTGGCGCGCCTGCTGCGCACCCAGCCCGCCGGCGCCGGCGGCTGGAGCGTCGTGATCGGCTACTGGCCCGGCCATGATCTCTGGCACCCCGGCATGCACCGCTACCTGCGCGCCTCCGGCCGCGACGCCGAGGTGGGCTGGCCGAGCAGCGAGGGGCTGGAGGCGCTGCGCCGCGCCTGGCTTGCCGCGCCGGACGGCAAGCAGCGCAAGGCGATCGCCGCCGATGCCCAGGCCCAGGCGCTGGAGGACCTGCCCTACATCCCGCTGGGCATGTGGACGCGGCCGACGGCCTATGCCGGCGGCCTCACCGGGATGCTGGACGGGTTCCCGCTGTTCTGGAACCTCCGGCGCGGCTGAGGGCGCGGCCGGATCAGCCGCGCGGCTGGCGCAGGTTGGTGAGCATCGCGGCGATGTGGCCCGGCCCTTCCCGCGCGGCCACCGCGGCCAGCACGTCGTGGCGCACGAACAGCCCGTCGGTGCCGAGGCAGCCCAGCAGATGGTAGCCGTGCGGCCCCAGCAATGCCTGCAGCGCCCCGAACCGGTCGGAGTTCTCCTCGATGCTGAAGAGATCGATCCGAACGCGGGAAAAGTCGATGCCGCCCAGGATGTCCAGCTCCGCCCCTTCCACGTCCAGGCTGAAATAGTCGATGTGGGTCAGCCCGGCCTCGGCGATCACGTCCATCACCGGGCGCACCGGCACCCAGTGCACGGAGTATTGCGGCTTGGGCTCGATGGTGCGGTGGTGGTTCTCCAGGTAGACGAAGTCGTCCGGCTTCATGTGCCGCAGCAGGCCGGAGCGGTCGCCGGCGGACAGGAACAGCTGCTGGATCGCCTCGCTGCCGAGCGCCGCCTGCACGCAATGCGCCCCGGGCCGGGTGGCGGCCAGCTGGGGGAAGTACCAGGGCTGCATTTCCACCAGGATGCCGCGCCAGCCGCGCTCGCGCTCGAAGAACAGGGTGTTGGACAGGTGCAGCCCGTCGAGCGCGCCGGCCTCGAAGAAGGTGCCGTTCGCATGGGGCATCAGGAAGCGTTCGATGAACGCATCCTGGCCCCATTGCGAATGGAAGCGCGTGGCGCTCACGCGCGGATGGTGAAGCCGCCGTCGCAGGGGATGGCCGCGCCGGTCACGAAGTCGCTCGCCGGGGCGGCGAGGAACACTGCGATGCCGGAAAGGTCGTTCGGCACGCCCCAGCGCCCGGCCGGGGTGCGGGCGAGCACGTTCTCGTTGAGGCCGGGCACCTGATCGCGCGCCGCGCTGGTCAGTTCGGTATCGATCCAGCCGGGCAGCACGGCGTTGGCCTGGATGTTGTCCTTCGCCCAGGCGGTGGCGCAGACGCGGGTGAACTGCACGATGGCGCCCTTGGAGGCCGCGTACGGGCCGGCGTGGGGGGCGCCCATCAGGGTCATCACCGAGCCGATGTTGATGATCTTGCCGCCGCCGGCCTTGAGGAATTCGGGATAGACGGCCTGGGAGAGCAGGAAGGCGCTGGTCATGTTGGTGTCCATCACGCGGTGCCACTCCTCCTCGGTGTGGTCCTGCGGGAACTTGCGCACCGCGATGCCCGCGTTGTTGATGAGGATGTCGACGCGGCCATGCCTGGCCACGGTCTGGGCGACGAGGTCGAGGCATTGCGCCTTCTTGGTGACGTCGGCCGAGATGAAGCTGGCGCGCTCGCCGAGCGACTTGGCGGCGGCCTCGCCCTTGGCCTTGTTGCGGCCGGAGAGCACCACGGTGGCGCCGGCGTTGTAGAGCCCGGTGGCCATGCCGAGGCCGATGCCGCCATTGCCGCCGGTGACGATGGCTACCTTGCCGGTGAGGTCGAAGGGGTTCATTGGGTTGTTCCTTGAAGGGAAGGAAGAGTCTTCTTTTTGTGAACAAAAAGAAGCAAAAAAACTTTATCCGCTGGCACCCGCGCCAGTCGCCCGGCACGCGTGCAAGCGGGAAAAAGTTTTTTGGTTCTTTTTTTCAAAAAAGAACATGCTTCCTTACGATACACGATTGGACATCGGCCGCAGCCTGAGGCCCGGCCGCAGGTTCTTGAACGGCAGCTCCGCGGGATCGGCCACCGCCGGCCCAGGCGCGGCGCCGACCAGCACTGCCTCGGCGATCGGCTGGTAGTCGGCGCGGAAGTGCACGGAGGACTTCAGCACGATGATCCGGCATTCGCCGGGCTCGATGCCGACATGGCGGATCAGCGACTGGTCCAGCGCCTGCATCTTGCGGGAGACGACGATCACCTTCACGCCGCCACACTCGATCAGCGCCGAGGGGCCGAGATCGGCGTAGTTGCCCTTGGCCATCGGGCCGGTGCCGACGAACTTGCCGTCCGTCAGCTTCAGCACCTTGGCCGTCACCGCGATGGGCACGCCGTCGGACTTGCCGCCGAGGGAGAGCGCGACCGTGGCGCCCGCGCCGGCGGCGTGGCAGGCGGCGGCGCTTTCGTCGTCGTTGATGAGGGCGAGGATGGCGCCCTCGGCCTTCTGGCGGATCAGCTCGGACAGCATGCCGGTGGTGTCGCCATGGCCGCCGGCGCCGGGGTTGTCCTGGGTGTCGGCGATGACGATGGGTTTCTTCGCGCCGCGGCTGAGCTTGATCGCCTCGGCCACCGCCTCCTCCGCCGGGAGGACGGCGCCGGCGAAGCTGGCCTCGCGGGTGTCGATGAAGGCCTTGAGCGCATCGACGGCGGCATCGGCCTGGGCCTGGGTTTCGGCATAGGCGGCGAGCGCCACGCCGCAATCCTTGAAGTCGGCGTAGGGGAAGCCGAAGCAGAACGCGACCTCCGCCACGCCCGCGGCCGTGTTGAGGCGGGCGCGCTCATCGAGCACCGGGGCCATCGGGGCCACCATGGTGCACTGCATGGGCAGGGCGATGAAGAAATCGACCTGGCGGAAGGCGCGCGCCCAGGGGGTGCCGCGGCGGATGCGCTCCACCAGCAGGGCCATCGCCTGGCTGCCGGCGGCGCGCATGTCCACGTGCGGGTAGGTGCGGAAGGGCACCAGCGCGTCGCAGCGCTCCACCATCTCGGCGGTGAGGTTGCAGTGCGGGTCGAGCGAGATGGTGACGGGCAGGTCGCCGACGATGGCGCGGACGCGGCGCAGGATCTCGCCTTCCATGTCCGGGAAGCTGTCGGCCACGGCGGCGCCGTGCAGGTCGAGGTAGATGCCGTCGAGCGGGCCGGCATCGAGGGCCTTGGAGAGCTCGGCGAGCATCAGCGCGGTGATGCGTTCGAACGCTTCGTCCTGCACGGGGCCGGCGGGGTTGGCGAAGCACCAGGCGAGCGGGACGAGGTCGATGTTGCCGATGGCTTCCGCCTGCTCGATGGCGCCGGCGATCGGCACGGAGGTGCCCTTGACCGCCGCGAAGATCGGCTGGCCGACCGTCAGCTTGGGGAAGCCGCCGGGCTGCACGAAATCGATGTAGCGCGTGGGGCGCGGGGCGAAGGAGTGGCTTTCGTGCATGAAGCCGCCGACGGCGATGCGCATGGCAGAACGGACTCCGGTGAGTGTGGGCGCCGGATCGTCGGGCCTGGCGCCCATGCTGGCAAGAGAGGCGCTCAGCGCCCCGGGGCGGCGCGCGGCGTGAGGGTCAGGAACTCCACCCCGGCCTGGCGGCTGGACTGCATGTCGAAGCGCGACAGCACGTCCTGGCCCAGCAGGGCGGCGCAGCCGTCGCACACGAAGGCCGGCACGTCCTTCAGCTCGTGCGGGCCGACGGCCAGGCGGGCGAGGGTGACGGACTGGCCCTCCACGGTGCGGCCGTCGGCCACGCGGGCGCGGGCGGCGCTGCGGGTGACGGTGTGCGCGGCGCGGGCTTCGGCCAGCATGGCGCGCGGCAGCACGGTGGTGCTGGCGCCGGTATCGACCACGAAGGGGGCGAAGCGGCCCTCCGCCAGCGAGACCGGGGCGTGGAAGAAATCCTCCAGCCTCGCCAGGCGCAGCACCGGGCGGGCGGCAGCCGGCGGGGTGCCGCGGCGGAGCAGGGCCTGCTCGATCACCAGGCGCTGCGCGCCGAAATAGGCGGCCTGCCCCTTGCGCGCCCGCCCGGCATCGAAGGCGCCGAGCAGCGACAGCGCCTCGTGGTGGCGGCCCTCGCCCACCAGCATGGTGGCCAGGTCGCGGCGCACATCCACCAGCGTGGCGACGATGGTGAGGGTGCGGTACGACCAGTCGATCGCCTCCGCGGTGCGGCCGGTGTGGCGCAGCGCCTCGGCGTAGTTTGCCACGATGTCCCAGGTGCCCTCGCCCATGTCCATCGCGCGCTCCAGGTCGGCGATCGCGTCGCGGTAGCGTTCCATGCGCGTGTAGGTGATGCCGCGCAGCGCGAAGCCGGCGGGATCGGCGGGGCGCAGCCGGATCATCCGGCCGAAGGCGGCTTCCGCGCAGGCGTAGTTGCGCTGGGAGAGGCAGGCCTGGCCCTGTTCGCGCGCCCGCGCCGCGTCCTGGGCGGCGGCGGGCGCGGCGGCGAGGCACAGGATGGCCAGCACGGCGGCGAGGCGGCGGGCGTGGAGCATCGCACCGAAATTCGTTGCCTTGCCGTGAAGGTGGCCATGGCAGCGCGGCGCCGTCAAGCGTGGCGCAGGGGTGGCAGGCGTGCCGGCGATTGACGTGCCCGTGGGGCGCGGCAACAACCATTCAGCAACCGGAGATGCGCGATGAAGGCCTTCTGGAACCCGCTGGAGCTGGCGCATGACCCGCAGTTCTTCCTGCAGCGCGGCACCGCGAAGCGCAACTTCGAGGTGCCTGGCCGTGCCGAGGCGCTGCTGGCGGCCTGCCGGGAGATGGGGCTGGCCATCGTCGACCCCGGCCCGGCCGACCCGGCCGCGATCCTTACGGTGCATCCACCGGACTATGTCGAATACCTGCGCGACGGCTGGCAGGCCTGGGAGGCGATGGCTGACCATGGGGCTGAGATGATCGCCAACATCCACCCCTCGCCGGAGATGCTGGCCAACGGGGCGAAGCGCTCCGGCACCATCGTGGGCCAGGTGGGCTGGTACCATGCCGATGCGAACCCTACCTGCCGCGAGACCTGGGTTTCCGCCGAGGCGGCGGCTGCCTGCGCGATCGCGGCGGCGGACGAGGCGGCTTCGGGGCGGCATGCCTATGCGCTGGCGCGGCCGCCGGGGCACCATGCGTATGCGGCGCGGGCGGGGGGGCATTGCTACCTCAACAACGCCGCCATCGCCGCCGAGCGGCTGCGCCGGGGCGGGGCGGCGCGGGTGGCGATTTTGGATATCGACAGCCACCACGGCAACGGCACCCAGGGCATCTTCTGGGAGCGCGACGACGTGTTCTTCGCCTCCGTGCATGGCGATCCCAACGGCTACTACCCGTGGTACGTGGGCCATGCCGGGGAGCGCGGGGCGGGGGCGGGCGCGGGGTGCAACCTCAACATGCCGCTGGCGCGCGGCAGCGGGGACGAGGCGTGGCTGGCGGCGATCGGGGCCGGGCTGCGTGAGGTCCGCCGGCACGGGGCGGAGGCGCTGGTGGTGAGCCTGGGGATGGATGCCAGCCGCGACGAGCCGCTGCATTTCCTCGACATCACGGACGACGGCTTCGCGCGCGCCGGGGAGGCGATTGCGGCCAGCGGGCTGCCCTGCGCCATCGTGCAGGAGGGCGGCTACAACCTGGATGCGCTGGGGCGGCTGCTGCGGCGCTTCCTGGCGGGGTTCGGCGGCTGATACGGCGGCGCACCCTGCTGCGGGCCGGGGCGGGGCTGGCGCTGGCCGGGGCGCTGCCGGCCACGTACGGCTTCGCCATCGAGCCGGGCTGGCGGCTGGAGGTGGTGCATCGCGCGGTCTCGCCGCCCGGGTGGCCGGCGGGGCGGAAGCTTCGAATCGCGGTGCTGGCCGATCTGCATGTGGGCGAGCCCTACATGGGGCTGGGCCGCATCGGGCGGATCGTGGACACGGCCAATGATCTGCGGCCCGACCTCGCCGTGGTGCTGGGGGACTACCATGCCAGCCACCGCTTCGTGACGCGGGAGGTGACGCCGGACGAGGCGGCGGGGGCGCTGGCGCGGCTGCGGGCGCCGCTGGGGCGCTTCGCGATCCTGGGCAACCACGACTACTGGGACGGGGTGCAGCCCTGGCGCAACGCGTTCCGGCGGGCCGGGATTCCGCTGCTGGAGAACCGGGCGCAGCGCGTGGGTGAGGGGGAGGAGGCGCTGTGGGTGGCGGGCCTGGCCTCCATGCTCGCGATCCGGATCCGGCGCGGGGAGTTCCGCGGGCTGCACAACCTGGCCGGCACGCTGCGCCAGGTGACGGACGAGGCGCCGGTGATCCTGCTGGCGCATGAGCCGGACATCTTCCCGACCGTGCCGGCGCGGGTGGCGCTGACGCTGTGCGGCCACACCCATGGCGGGCAGGTGCGGCTGGCGGGGTATTCGCCGATGGTGCCTTCGAAGTTCGGCAACCGCTATGCCTATGGGCACATCGTGGAGGACGGGCGGCATTTGGTGGTGAGCGCGGGGCTGGGGGTGAGCCTGCTGCCGGTGCGGTTCGGTGTGCCGCCGGAGGTGGTGCTGGTGGAGGTGGGATAGCTCGTTGACGATTGGCATCGGGGGCGCGACACTGCCCGGGTGACGATCGCGCGCATCCAGAGTTTCGCCTTTTCCGGCATCGAGGCGGTGCCGGTGGAGGTGCAGGTGCAGATCTCGCCGGGCGTGCCGGCCTTCCTGGTGGTGGGCCTGCCGGACAAGGCGGTGGGCGAGGCGCGCGAGCGGGTGCGCGCGGCGCTGACGGCGATGGGGCTTTCGCTGCCGCCGAAGCGGGTGCTGATCAACCTCGCACCTGCCGACCTGCTCAAGGAAGGCAGCCATTTCGACCTGCCGATCGCGCTGGCCGTGCTGGCCGCGATGGACGTGCTGCCGCGCGAGGAGATGGGCGAGTTCGCGGCCGTGGGCGAGCTTTCGCTGGATGGCACGCTGAACCCGGTGGCCGGCGTGCTGCCGGCGGCGATGGCGGCCAATGCGCGCGAGCTGGGCCTGGTGTGCCCGGCCGCACAGGGCGGCGAGGCGGCCTGGGCGGGGGCGCAGTTCCCGGTGCTGGCCGCGCCCGACCTGCTGGCGCTGGTGAACCATTTCCGCGGCAGCCAGGTGCTCTCCCCGCCCGCCGCGGCGGGGCTGGCGCCGGGGCCGGCGATGCCGGACCTCGCCGAGGTGCGGGGCATGGAGGCCAGCAAGCGCGCGCTGGAGATCGCCGCGGCCGGGGGGCACAACCTTCTGCTGATCGGGCCGCCGGGCTCCGGCAAGTCGATGCTCGCGGCACGGCTGCCGGGGCTGCTGCCCGACCTCGCGCCGCTGGAGGCGCTGGAGGTGAGCATGGTCCATTCCGTGGCCGGCATGCTGGAGGGCGGGCGGCTGGTGATGCGCCCGCCGTATCGGGAGCCGCACCATTCGGCGAGCATGGCGGCCCTGACGGGCGGGGGGCAGCGGGCGAAGCCCGGGGAGGTTTCGCTCGCGCATCGCGGGGTGCTGTTCCTGGACGAGCTGCCGGAATTCCCGCGCCCGGCGCTGGAGGCGCTGCGCCAGCCGCTGGAGGCGGGGCGGACCACGGTTTCGCGCGCGGCGGCGCACGTGACCTATCCGGCGCGGTTCCAGCTGGTGGCGGCGATGAACCCGTGCCGCTGCGGCTACCTGGGCGATGCCGCGCGCGAATGCGGCCGGGCGCCGCGCTGCGGGGAGGATTACCAGGGCCGGATCAGCGGCCCGCTGCTGGACCGCATCGACCTGACGGTGGAGGTGCAGCCGATCCCGCCCAGCGAGCTTTCCCGCGCCCCGCCCGGCGAGGCGAGCGCGGTGGTGGCTGCGCGCGTGGCCCGGGCGCGGGCGTTGCAGCGGACGCGCTATGGCGAGGGCGGTGCAGCGACCAATGCCGAGGCGGATGCGACGAGGTTCGAGCTGCAGGCCGCGGCGCGGGCGCTGGCCGAGCAGGCGGCGGACCGGCTG
>CANHCJ010000083.1 GCA_947458025.1 Rhodospirillales bacterium
CCGCCGCCCTGGCCACCGCGCGGCCGCGCCGCCCCGTGGGCGATGCGCTGGCCGGCGCCATGCTGACGCTGCCGGCCGGCATCGCCTATGTGCTGCTGCTGCTGCTGCCCACGCTGGCCGCGATCGTGCTGGCCTTCACCGACTACGAGCTGGGGGCGACCAGCCTGGCCTGGATCGGCCTGGGCAACTTCGCCGAGCTGCTCTCCGACCGCGGCTTCCAGAAATCGCTGCGCAACACGCTGGTCTACACCGCCCTCGTGGTGCCGGCCGCGATCCTCGGCGCGCTTGCGCTGGCGCTGCTGATCGAATCGCTCACGCAAGGGCGCGCGCTGTTCCGCGCCGTGTTCTTCCTGCCCGTGGTGTCGCTGCCGGTGGCCATGGCCACGGCGTGGCAATACCTGCTGCACCCCACGATCGGCCCGCTTAACGCCATGCTGCGCGAGGCGGGCCTGGCCGGCCCGGCCTGGCTCACCTCGTCGGACACGGTGCTGGTCTCGCTCGCCGCGATCGGCATCTGGGAGGCGATCGGCTTCAACCTGGTGCTGTTCCTCGCCGGCCTCACCGCCATCCCGCGCGAGCTGCGCCAGGCGGCGGAGGTGGATGGCGTGGCCTCCGCGTGGGAGCGCTTCCGCCTCGTCACCTGGCCGCTGCTCGGCCCCGCCACGCTGTTCGTGGTGACGATCACCATGATCCGCGCCGTGCGCACCTTCGACAGCGTGGCCGTGCTGACCCAGGGCGGCCCCAACCGCGCCTCCGAGGTGCTGCTGTACACGATGTACACCGAGGGCTTCACCTTCTTCCGCCTCGGCTACTCCGCCGCGATCACGCTGGTGTTCCTGGCCATCGTGCTCGCCCTGATGCTGCTGCAGACACGCATTCTCGACCGGCGGGTGCACTATGGCTGAGCCGCGCGCCCTTCTCGCCCAGGCGGCGCGCTGGCTCGTGCTGGGCGCGCTCGGCCTGCTGTTCCTGATGCCCTACATCTGGATGGTCTCGGCCTCGCTCAAGCCGCTCGACGAGATCTTCCGCGCCTCGCTCTCCCTCATCCCCGCCGGCGGCGGCACGCTGTCGAACTACGCCCGCGTGCTGGCCGAGGTTCCGGTCGGCCAGTACCTGTGGAACGGCGCGGTGGTGTGCGGCGGCATCCTGGTCTTCCAGCTGCTGTTTGCCGTGCCGGCCGGCTACGCCATCGCCAAGCTGCGCTTCCCCGGGCGGGACTGGCTGTTCGGCGCCGTGATGCTCGGCCTGCTCGTGCCCTACCACGTGCCGGCGCTGCCGCTCTATGTCGGCTTCAGCGCGCTCGGGCTGCTGAACACCTACACCGCGCTGATCCTGCCCTTCGTCATCTCCGTGTTCGCGATCTTCCTGTTCCGCCAGTTCTTCAAGGCGCTGCCGGACGAGCTGATCCACGCCGCCCGGCTGGACGGCATGGGCGAGCTGTCGCTGGTCTGGCGCGTGATCCTGCCCAACGCCCTGCCGGCCGCCACCGCCTTCGCCATCTTCTCCGTGGTGGCGCACTGGAACGACCTGTTCTGGCCGCTGATCGTGGTCAGCGGCCCGGGCCACGCCACCCCGGCGCTCGGCGTCCTCTACTTCCGCACCGAGGAGGCCGGCGACGATTTCGGCGCCCTGATGGCCGCCTCCGTGGTGATGACGACGCCGCTGGTCCTCGCCTTCCTCCTCGCCCAGCGCCGCTTCGTCGAGGGCATCGCCACCACCGGCCTCAAGGGCTGACCGATCCGCCAAGGGAGTTCCCGACCATGCCGCGTCTCACCCGCCGCGCCGCCCTCGCCCTGCCGATGGCCCTCGCCGCCCCCGCCATCCCCCGCGCGCAGGGCGCGGTGGAGATCACCGTGCACTACGCCCAGCCCTTCATCTTCAAGGCCTCGTACGACGCGATCACGGAGGCCTTCGCGAAGGTCGAGCCCTCCATCCGCATCACCTACGTCACCACGCCGAGCTACCCCGAGGGCACCCAGCTGCTGCTGCGCCAGGCCGCCACCAACCAGCTGCCGGACCTGTCCTTCCAGGGCCTGAACCTGCTGCGCGTGTTCGCCGAACGCAACATCGCCCAGGACCTCGCCCCGCTGCTGGCGCGCGAGGGCGACCCGGCGGCGCTGGGCTACACCCGGCCGCTGCTGGAACTCGGGCGGCACAACAACTACCAGGCCGGCCTGGCCTATGCCGCCTCCACCGCGATCAGCTTCGTCAACGCCGACCTCGTCCGCCGCGCCGGCTTCGACCCCGACCAGCTGCCGCAGGACTGGGACGGCCACCTGCGCATGGCCGCCGCCGTGAAGGCGCGCACCGGCGGGCCCGACGGCATGTGGTTCGCCTGGAGCGAGTGGATGTTCCAGACCCTGCTGCTCTCCCATGGCGGCGCGATGATGAAGCCGGACGAAAGCGACATCGCCTTCGAAGGGCGCGAGGGCGTGGCCACGCTGCGCCTGCACGAGCGCATGGTGGCCGAAACGGCGATGCCGGCGCTGAACACCAACTCCGCCGCACAGGCCTTCGCCGCCGGGCGCCTCGGCGCGTTCTACTGGACCACCGCGGTGGTGCGGAACTTCATCAACAGCGTCGGCCAGAACTTCGATTTCCGCACCTATCCGCTGCCTGTCGTGGGCGGCGTGGCCAACGGCACGCTGGCCACCGGGGGTGCTGCCGGCATGATCACGGCGCGCGACCCGGCGCGGCGCGAGGCGGCATGGAAGTTCCTGCGCTTCGCCACCTCGGCACAGGGCCAGGCGCTGATGGTGGTGAACAGCGGCTACGTGCCGTGCAACCAGCTGGCGATCGACGACCCGCGCTGGCTCGCCACGTTCTACCGCGAGAACCCGCGCTTCCACGCGGCAGTGGCGCAGATGCCGCGCATGGCCCCCTGGTTCGCCTTCCCCGGCGCCAACGGCGTGCGCATCACCGAGGCCATCACCAACAACACCGCGCGCGTGATCGAGCGCCAGGCCACCCCGGAAGCCGCCCTGGCCGACATGGCCGGCGAGGTCCGCCGCCTGCTGCCGCGCCGCGGCTGAACCGCATCCGCAACGGAGCCCGAGCATGAACCGCCTCACCCGCCGCGCCGCCCTGGCCCTGCCGGCCGCGCTCGCCCTGCCCGCGCTGGCCCGTGCCCAGCAGGGTGTCGAGATCACCGTCCACTACGCCCAGCCCGCGATCTTCAAGGCCTCGTACGACGCCATCCTCGCCCGCTTCGCGGAGCTGGAGCCGGCGATCCGCATCAACGTCGTCACCACGCCCAACTACGAGGAAGGCGCCCAGCTGCTGCTGCGCCAGGCGGCCACCAACCAGCTGCCGGACCTCTCGTACCAGGGCTTCAACCGCCTGCGCATCTTCGCCGAGCGCGGCATCGCCCGCGACCTCGCCCCGTTCCTCACGCGCGACGGCACTCCCGCTTCCGCCGGCTACACCGGCAACATCCTCGCCCTGGGCCGCTTCGCCGGCATCCAGGCCGGCCTGCCCTATGCCGCCTCCAACCCGATCACCTACTACAACGCCGACCTGTTCCGCCGCGCCGGGCTGAACCCGGATGAGTTCCCCGCCGACTGGAACGGCGTCATCGCCGCCGCCCGGGCCATCCGCGCGCTCGGCGACGGCACCGAGGGCCTCTACTACAACTGGGGCGGCGACGACTGGATGTTCTCCGCCCTGCTCTTCGGCCATGGCGGGCGCATGCTCACCGAGGACGAGGGCGACATCGCCTTCGCCGGCCCCGAGGGCCTCGCCGCCCTGCGCCTGCTCGACCGGATGGTGAAGGAGGGCGGCATGCCCAACTTCAACGCCGCCTCCAGCCAGCAGGCCTTCGTCGCCGGCAAGCTCGGCATGACCTTCCGCTCCACCGCCACGCTGCGCAACGTCATCAACGGCACCGGCAACAGCTTCGTCCTGCGCACCGCCGCCATGCCGGTGATCGACAGGGAAAAGGGCCGCCTGCCCACCGGCGGAGCGGCCGGCATGATCACCGCGCGCGACCCCGCCCGCGCCGAGGCGGCGTGGAAGTTCCTGCGCTTCTCCACCAGCGCCGAGGGCCAGGCGCTCATGGTCATCAACACCGGCTACGTGCCGATGAACCAGATCACCATCGACGACCCGCGCTGGCTCAGCGAGTTCTACCGCGAGAACCCGCTCTTCCTCGCCGCCGTGCGCCAGCTGCCCATCTCCGTGCCCTGGTACGCGTTTCCCGGTGCCAACAGCGTGCGCGTCACCCAGGCGATGGTGAACAACCTGGCCCGCATCGCCGAGCAGCGCGCCACCCCGGAGGAGGTGCTGGCCGACATGGCCAGCGAAGTGCGGCGCATGCTGCCGCGGAGGAGCTGAGCCCATGCCCACCATCCTGCAACTGTCCGACGCCCATCTCTCGCCGCGCAACGAGCTGTTCCGCGGCAACCTCGCGCGCATCCGCGAAGCGGTGGCGGCAACCCCGCCCGATCTCGTGGTCGCCACCGGCGACCTCTCGCTCGACGGTGCGGACAGCGACGCCGACCTCGCCCTGGCCGCGGAGCTGCACCGCGGCTTCCCCGCCCCGCTGCTGGCCCTGCCGGGCAACCACGATGTCGGAAGCCACGCCCACACCATGCCGCGCCAGCCGATCGACACCGCGCGGCTGGCGCGCTTCCAGGCCCATCTCGGCACCGGCCGCGGCCTGGTGGATCTGCCCGGCTGGCGCGTGATCGGGCTGAATTCCGAGGTGATGGGCACCGGCCACGCAGAGGAGGCGGCGCAGGCGGAATTCATCGCCGAGGCCGCCGCCGGAGCGCAGGGGCGGCGCATCGCACTGTTCCTGCACAAGCCCGTCTTCGTCACCGAACCCGATGACCCCACCTTCGACTACTGGTCCGTGCCGCCCCACGCGCGCGCCGCCCTCGCCCCGCTGCTGGAGCATCCCGGCCTGCGCCTGGTCGCCTCCGGCCACCTGCATCTCCACCACCACACGATGCGCGGCCGCGTCGCCTATGCCTGGGCGCCGCCGCTGTCGTTCCTGGTGCATCCCGACGAGCAGGCGGGCCTGCCTGGCGCGCGCCGCACCGGCGCCCTGCTGCACCACCTGCGGGAGGACGACGTCGAGACCGTCCTGCTCGCGCCGGACGGCCTGGAGGACCCCTACCTGCACGACATCCGCCACCTGACCTACCCGCGCCCGGCCTGAACCCGGGCAGGGCGCTGGACGCACCCGGGACCCGGTGCGACTATCCGCCGGCCCGGGCGGGGAGCAGGTCGGTGAGGTGGATGGACGCTTGCTTGCGATGCCGGAGCCAGGCGGCCCCCCGGCCAGGGCGCGCAACGCCCCCGGGGCCATAGCCCCTCATGTTCGGCGTCGATGATCCCGCGGTGGCGGCGGCGGTGCGGGCCTATGTGAAGCTGATGCGCGCCCAGCGCAGCGTCGTCGCGCGGCTGGAACCCGCCCTGGCCGCCTGCGCGCTCACCCTCACGCAGCTCGGCGTGCTGGAGGCGGTGCTGCATCTCGGCCCGCTCACCCACCGCGAACTCGGCCGCAAGCTGCTCACCTCCCCCGGCAACCTCACCGACGTGGTCGACAAGCTGGAACGCCGCGGCCTCGTAACCCGGGTGCGCGCCGCGCACGACCGCCGCCAGGTGCGCGTGGAGCTCACCCCCGCCGGCCGGGCGATGATCGAGGATGTCTTCCCCCGCCACGCCGCCGACATCGCCCGCGCCATGGCCGGCCTCGACCCCGCGGAACTCGAAACCCTGGGCCACCTGCTGCGTCGGCTCGGCACGGCCGAAGGGGGGGCTTGAAGCGGCGGCGCCGGCACCTTACTTCCGCATCGAATGGTTCGATATCGAACAATCAACTGAGGAGCCCGCCATGATCCAGGTCCAGCCCTTCGCCAGCCTCGGCCGCTTCCGCAACGACTGGCTCGATGCCCGCTACCACTTCAGCTTCGGCGACTATCGCGACCCCACCCGCATGGGCGCCGGCGCCCTGCGCGTCTGGAACGACGACGCCATCGCCGCCGGGCGCGGCTTCGACCCCCACCCCCACCGCGACATGGAGATCGTCACCTACGTGCGCGAGGGCGCCATCACCCACAAGGATTCGCTCGGCAACGAAGGCCGCACCGAAGCCGGGGACGTGCAGGTGATGCACGCCGGCACCGGCATCGTGCACGCCGAATACAACCTGGAGCCCGGCACCACGCGCCTGTTCCAGATCTGGATCATCCCCGGCCGCCGCGGCGTGCAGCCGGGCTGGGGCACGCGCAGCTTCCCCCGCCAGGGCGGCGGCCTCGTGGCCCTGGCCGATGGCCGCGCCGTGGCCGACGGCTCAGCCCTGCCGCTCCATGCCGATGCCGCCGTGCTCGCCGCCACGCTGGAAAAGGGCCAGACCGTCACCCACGCCCTGCCCCCCGGCCGCATCGCCTACCTCGTGCCCTCCTCCGGCAGCGTCACCGTGAACGGCACCCAGGTCAGCACCCGCGACGGCGCCACGATCACCGGCGAGGAAACCTTGACCATCACGGCCGAGGAAACGGCGGAAGTCGTGCTGGTGGATGTGCTTGGGTAGGTAAGCAAGCAAGGGTTCTTTTTTGAAAAAAAGAACCAAAAAACTTTTCCCCGATTGCGCCGTGGCTAGCCCCCGCGCAATCGGGGAAAGTCTTTTTGCTTCTTTTTCTTCAGAAAAAGAAGACTTTCTTCCTTCCCTGGCCTTTTCCCCCGCGCCTTGCCACCATCGCACCTCGTCAACGAGGACCAAGGCCATGAGCGACTCCGATATCATCAAGTTCGAGGTGGACCGCCACATCGCGCTCGTCACGCTGAACCGCCCGCCGGTGAACGCGCTCGACCGCGCCATGCGCGACCGCATCATCGCCATCTTCGACGAGATCTCGGAGCGCAACGACATCCGCGTCGCCGTCCTCACCGGTGCCGGCAAGGTCTTCTGCGCCGGCGCCGACCTGCGCGCCCGCCCGGACGTGAAGAAGCTCGGCGCCTTCCACGAGCACAACCGCGTCACCCGCGAAACCGGCAACGCCCTGCACGAATGCGCCAAGCCGATCATCTGCGCGGTGAACGGCGCGGCCCTCGGCGCCGGCCTCGGCCTCATGGCCGCCAGCGACATCTTCTTCGCCAGCGAGAACGCCACCTTCGGCATGCCGGAGATCGACGTGGGCCTGGCCGGCGGGGCGGCGATGGTCCAGCGCATGTTCAACAAGTCCACCGCGCGCCGCATCATGTACACCGGCATGCGCCTCACCGCCGCCGACCTCTACCGCATGAACATCATCGAGGAGGTCACCACGCTCGAGAACCTGGTGCCCACCGCCATGAAGCTCGCGGAGGAGATCGCCTCCAAAAGCCCGCTCGGCATCAAGTATGCCAAGAACAGCCTCAACATGTGCGAGCTGATGCCCCAGCGCGACGGCTACCGCTTCGAGCAGAACTTCACCATGCAGCTCGCCCACACGGAGGACGCGGTGGAGGCGCGCACCGCCATGCTGGAAAAGCGCAAACCCGTCTTCAAGGGCCGCTGATGCCATGAGCGAACCCCACCGCCCGCTGGCCGGCCGCGCCATTCTCATCACCGGTGCCGGCAACGGCATCGGCAAGGCCACCGCCCTGCACCTCGCCCGCCTCGGCGCCCTGGTCGGCGTGAACGACCTGCGCGAGAATTTCGTCTCCGAAACAGTCGCCGCGATCACGGTCGAAGGCGGCCAGGCCCTGGGCATCACCCAGGACGTGGCCCAGCGCGACCTGATGCGCGAGGCCGTCGCCCGCTTCGCCGGGGAGGCCGGCCGCCTCGACGGCATGGTGAACAACGCCGCCTGGGTGCGCTACCAGCCGCTCGCCGAGATCGCGCCGGAGACGGTGGAGCGCATGCTCAACATCGGCTTCAAGGGCATCATCTGGGGCATGCAGGCCGCCGCCGAGCACATGCAGGGCCCCGGCAGCATCGTGAACATCGCCTCCGTCGCCGGCTTCCGCTCCACCCCGGGCTCCGTGGTGTACAGCGGCATCAAGGCCGGCGTGATGGGCATGACGCGGGCCGCCGCGGTGGATCTCGGCGCCCGGCGCATCCGCGTCAACGCCATCGCCCCCTCGGCCACGCCCACCGAAGGCACGATGCGCAACCGCAACGCCGAACGCGACGCCAGGCGCATCGCGCAAACCCCGCTCGGCCGCCTCGGCGAGGTGGACGACATGGCGCACGCCATCGCCTTCCTGCTGTCCGACGAAAGCCGCTTCATCACCGGGCAGGTATTGCCAGTGGATGGCGGGAGCGGAGTCGCTTCACTGTAGAAAGCAAGAATGTTCTTTTTTGAAAAAAAGAACCAAAAACTTTTCCGACTTTGCTGCGTGGCTAGCCTCGGCGCAAAGTCGGAAAAGTCTTTTTGCTTCTTTTTCTTCAGAAAAAGAAGACTCTTGCTTAGAGCCCGCTTGAGAACTCGCTCTGGCGAGTCAGAGGCGGCCCCTTGGCCGCCGCCCGGCGGTGGTTTTCGAGCACCGGAGCGGAGCGGCCTGGTGGCCGTGAGCACCGGAGCGCAGAAAATCGCCGTCGGATGACCGCCAGAGTAGAGTTATCAAGCGGGCTCTTGCTTCTCCACCCACGTCCCTAACCCCTCCGCCAGCACCTCGAACGCCGCCCGTACCGCGGCATTCCCGCGCTGGTCCTCGTGCATCGCCAGCCACACCTCCAGCCCCAGCCGCACCTCATCCGCCAGCACCGGCACCAGCTCCGGCACCGCTTCCGCCAGCCGGTGCTGCATCGCCCCGATCCCCAGCCCCGCCCGCAGCAGTGCGGCCTGCGCCAGGTCGCTGTCGCTGCGCACCCGGAACAGCGTCCGGTCGATCGGCAGCGTCCCCGCCGCCACCGCCCGCGCCGAGCCGTCGTCCCGGTCGAACCCGATCACATGGAACCGCCCCAGCTCGGCCACCGAGCTCGGCACGCCATGCCGCGCCACGTAGTCGCGATGGGCATACAGCCCCAGCCCCACCCGCCCCAGCCGCCGCGCCAGCAGCGCCTCCTGCTTCGGCCGGAACATCCGCACCGCGATGTCGGCATCGCGCCGCAGCAGGTCGCCGGCCCGGTTCTGCAACGCCAGCTCCAGCACCAGCCCGGGATGCCGCGCCTGCAGCACCGCCAGGATCGGCGGCAGCACCTGCGCCCCCATCACCTCGCTCGCCGTGATCCGCACGGTCCCGCGCGCCGGGTCGTCCGCCCCTTCCGCCGCCCGCAGCAGCGCCACCGCCGCCTGCTCCATCGCCTCGGCCATCGGCCGCATCGCCAGCGCCGCCCCGGTCGGAACCAGCCCGGCCGGCGCGCGCGTGAACAGCGCCTGGCCCAGATCGGCCTCCAACGCCGCGATGTGCCGCCCCAGCGTCGGCTGCGCCAGCCGCAACCGCCGCGCCGCCTCCGAAAGGCTGCCCGCCCGCAGCACCGCCAGGAAGGATCGGATCAGGGTCCAGTCGGGATCGCGCGCCATACGAAACTGTAGGGCAGCCGCACGCATTTGGCGAATTCCGTAGAGCTCCCGCCCCGGGGAAACTCCGCCCATCCCGGAACGGAGCCCCCGCCATGCCGCCCCGCAAGGCCCTCATCCTCGGCATCACCGGCGCCATCGGCGCCGCCGTCGCCGCCGCGCTGCACCAGGAGGGTTGGTCGATCGCCGCCCTCTCCCGCCAGCCCGGCCGCTCCCCTCTCCCGGTCGAATGGCACCAGGGCGATGCCCGCACCGCGGATGCCGTCCACCGGGCCGGCGAAGGCTGCGCGCTCATCTTCCACGGCGCCAACCCGCCGGGCTACCGGCGCTGGCGCGAGGACGGGCTGCCGATGCTCGCCGCCGCGCTGGCTGCCGCGCACGAAGCGGGCGCCCGCCTCCTCTTCCCCGGCAACACCTACGTCTTCTCGCCCGGCAGCGGCGCCCTGGTGGACGAAGCCACCCCCCACACCCCCACCACCCGCAAGGGCGCCGTGCGCGCGGAGATGGAGGCGATGCTCGCCGCCGCCCCCGCCCGCACCCTGGTCCTGCGCGCCGGCGACTTCTTCGGCCCCGGCGTGGTGAATTCCTGGTTCTCCCAGGCCCTCGCCAAAGGCGGCCGCCAGGCCCGCACCCTGCGCACCCTGGGCCCCGCCGGCCATGCATGGGCCTACGTGCCCGACCTAGCCGCGGCCTTCGCCCGCCTCGCCGCCATCGAGGCCACCCTCCCCGCCCACGCCACCTTCCACTTCGCCGGCCACTGGGACGAAACCGGCCGCGGCATGGCCGAGGCCGTCCAGCACGCCCTTGCCCCCCGCCAGGTCCCCATCCGCCCGTTCCCCTGGTGGCTCACCCGCCTCGCCGCCCCCTTCGTGCCCGTCCTGGCCGAGGCGCAGGAGATGCGCTGGCTCTGGAACCACCCCCTGCGCCTCGACAACCGCGCGCTCCAGGCCGCGATCGGCCCGGAGCCCCACACCCCCCTCGCAACCGCCATCGCCGCCACCCTCGCCTGACCCCGCAGCAAGGAACCCCACCCATGTCCGCCCCCTCCCGCACCGCCCTCGCGGGCCTCCTCGCCCTCCAGACCGCGCTCTTCGCCGTGCCCATGGTCGTGCTCGGCCAGGCCATCGGCTGGCCCGGCAGCCTGCGCCTGCCCGCCGCCGAGATCCTGCCCCTCATCCACGCCCATCCCGGCGCCGTGCAACTGGGCTACACCGCCTACCTGCTGGTCTCGCTCGCCCTCGTCCCCCTGGCCTTCGCGCTCCGCGCCTGGATGATCGCGAAAGGGCAGGGGGGCTGGCAGGCCGACGCGCTCGCCTTCCTCGGCGCCGCCGCGGGCGTCCTCAAGATGCTCGGCATCGTCCGCTGGCTCTCCGCCATGCCCCTCCTCGCCGCCCAGCACGCCACGGCGGACGCCGCCACCCGCGCCCTGCTGGAGGCCAGCTTCACCGCGCTCAACGCCTATGCCGGCGCGGTCGGCGAGCTGCTCGGCGTCCAGCTCACCAGCGGCCTCTGGCTGCTCGGCATCGGCACCGCCCTGCTGCGCGCCGGCCACACCTGGCTCGGCGCCTGGGGCCTGGCCGCCGGCACCCTGTTCCTGGCCGTCACCCTGCGCCTGGCCATCCCCGAAGCCGCCGCCCTGCAAACCGCCGCCGTGCCGGTCGCGCTGCTGTGGTTCCTCGCGCTGGCCGCCGCCACTGCCCGCGGCAAGTTATAGCCCCCGGACCAAAGTAGGGTGGAACGCGGAGCGGTTCCACCATCTCTCCGCGCAACCAAAAGCCAGAAAGAAAGCACGTTCTTTTTTGAAAAAAGAACCAAAAAACTTTTCCGACTTGGCGCCTCGGCCCTTCGTCAACTGGGTCGAGGCGCTTCCGCCCGCAAACAGGGAAAGTCTTTTTGCTTCTTTTTCTTCAGAAAAAGAAGACTCTTCCCTTCCAGCAAAAAATCCGTATCACACGAAAAAAATCCTTGCTCACCGGATGTCAGTTATCTAAAGCACCCGAATGACACCTCCTCCCTCCCCCCTGGCCGAGATCTTCTCAGGCCTCAGAACCGCCGTTGCGGCGGACAGGAGAGGTGCGTCCTGCGTGGACTCCCTGCTGCTCGGCCTGCTTCTCCTGCTGCTCCGCCGGCTGGAGCGCATGGCCCAAGCCTGGCACGCCGCCCGCCTGCGCGGGGAGGAGCCCCTGCCGGAGGACTTTTTCCCCTACACCCCCCGCGCCTTTACGCCCGAAATCCGCCTGCCGACCGACGGCACCCACATCGCCCTGGCCTCGCGCCGGCAGTATGTCTTCGGTCCCGGCCCGGGCCTCGGCCTGCGCCCGCGCCCGCGCACCACCCCCATCCCCTGCCCGAGGCTCGCCCGCGCCCCGCCCCAGCCGCGCGCCGGGCCACGCACATCCCAGCGTGATCGTCATCCCCGTCGGCAAATCGAGGCGGCGCAGGGTGGGCATGGCGCTTCTCCATGAATGCGAATCACTCTTATTCGCATTTAACTGCCCAACACTGCCCCCGTCCACGCCTCACGGCAGCACCCGGTACAGCACCACCCGCCGCTCCTCCCGATCCTCCAGCTCCCGCGTCGTCGGCACCACATACTCCGCGAACGCCGCCATACCCTCCCTGGGCAGATAGGCCCGCCCGGGATCGGCCATCCACACCTCGGCCGACCCGGCCATCCGCCGCAGCCACGGCATGATGTGCCCCGCAGTGGCCGCCTCGTAGCAGACATCCCCGGTCACGATCACATCCCACCGGCACGCCTGCCCCACCACATCCCCGCCCAGCCGAACCTCCACCTCGTTCAGCCCCGCATTCACCGCCGTCGCCACATCCGCCAGGCCGTCGATCTCCGCTGTCTCCGCCCACGCCGCCCCGGCCATCACGCAGGCAATCGCCGCCAGCCCGCCCCCGGCCGCGAAATCCAGCACCCGCTTGCCCGCCACGAGCCCGGGGTTGTCCAGCACATGCCGCGCCAGCGCCTGGCTCCCCGGCCAGGCGAAGGCCCAGAAGGGCGGGGCGATGTTGCGTTCGGCGAGCCAGTCCTCCGTCGCCTGCCAGATCGGCGTGATCTCGCTCGCCAGCCGCAACCGCACCTCCGGCACCAGCGCCGGCACCCCCTCCACCGTGTTCTCCAGGATGAACGCCCTCGCGTCCGTCACAGCCGCCCCGCCAGCAAGGCCAGCCCCACCGCCAGCCCCACCTCCCGGTTCGCCTTGAACAGAAGCAGGCACAGCCCGGGATCATGGATGTCCAGCCGCACCACCTGCCACGCCAGCAACCCCGCCGGCAGCACCATGGCCGCGAAGAACCCCCACCCCAGCCCGGCCGCCCACCCCGCCCCCAGCAGCAGCCCCACCGTCAGCAGGTAGCA
>CANHCJ010000084.1 GCA_947458025.1 Rhodospirillales bacterium
GACCAGCTGCGCGGCGGTTCGAGCCGGTGTGCCAGCCACAAAATGCCTAACAAGAGCCTCCTGGCTAACAACCGGGAGGCGGCTCCGCCGACGTGACGTAACCATCTGATCTAGATAGCCTTTCTTCGCTATCTAGGCCAGCCCCAAAACTTTTCCCCCCTGCGCCCCCCCCTCGTAGGGTGGGTCGCGAAGCGGACCCACCACTCCGCCCCGACCTCCCGAAAACCCCCCCACCCTCCAGAAAAAAATCCTTTGCACCGCATCCCGACAGCGGTGTAAACTAACCAAATGGAGGTTTTCCCCGGCAGCCGGGCGCAGAGCCCTGCCCACTCCCCCGCCCAAGGCGGGGCGGGAGAACTGCGCCTGCACCACATCCTGCGCGCCCTCCTCCTCTCCCTCCTGTCCGTCCTCCTCGGCCGTCGCCGCCAGCCCCAGGCATGGATCTACGAACCTGCCTGGATCGAGGAATACGCCCTCCCCTTCCCGCAGCCGGAGTCCGTCCGCCCCTTCCGCGTCCGCTCGGTCCACGATGGCACCCACATGGTCATCGAGCATCCGATGATGTACGTCTTCGGCCCGCCGCCCCGCCGCGGCATGCGCAATCTCGCCCGTACCACGCCCATCGCCCGCCCGCGCCGCGTCAGGGCCCCCCCGGAGTCGGAACAATCACAACCGCATCCGCACTAAAAAACCCCAGTAAGGGGCCGCCCCCGCACGCCCGATATCCTTCCTAGATCAAAACGGATAAAGTTTTTTTGCTTCTTTTTGTTCACAAAAAGAAGAATCCTTACCCCTTCACATCCCCCACCACCCGAGCCCGAACCCGCAGCGAGTTCCCCGGCAGGTAGGCGATCGGGATATCCTCCTGGTCCACCAGCACCACGCTCGCCGGCTCCGCCCCCGCCCGCACCGCCCGCTCGCTCGCCAGGCGCCGCGCCTGCGCCAGCGCTTCCTCGCGGGAGAGCCCCTGGAACACCTGGTCCGCTTCCCCGCTCACCTGCGCGATGGCTGCCCCCAGTGCGTTGGCCACCCCCTGGTGCGCCACCCGCACCACGCGGTCGATGCCTGTCATCCCGTCCGGCACCAGGAACGCCGCCCCGCCCACCGCCACCAGCGGCCGCGGCGTGGCATCCGCCCGCATCCGGTCCACTGCATCGGCCGCCATGGCATGGATGCGCGCCAGCGCCGCCCGCACGAACCCGCGGTCCAGCCCCGCCACGCGGCCCGGCTCGCCGAGTGCCACCAGCCCCGCCGCCACCGCGATATCGGTGCAGGTCAGTTCCGTCCCCCCGAACACCAGGGCCCGCTCCTTCAGCCGGAACCCCACGCTCACCGGCCCGATCCGCTCCGGGTCCGACGGGTCCACCAGCGTCCCCCCGCCCAGCCCGATGCTCACCAGGTCCGGCATGCGGAACAGGGTGCGCACCCCGCCGACCTCCACCACGTTGTTCGCCTCGCGCGGAAACCCCGCCACCAGGCTGCCCACATCGGTGGTGGTGCCGCCCACGTCCGCCACCATCGCGTCCGAAAGCCCGGAGAGAAACGCCCCCCCGCGCAGCGAGTTGGTCGGCCCGGAGGCGAAGCTGCGCACCGGAAACCGCGCCGCCTCCTCGGCGGTCGCCACCGTCCCGTCGTTCTGCGTGATGTACAGCGGCGCATCGATCCCGGCCCCGGCCAGCGCCGCCCGGAACGCCGCCACGGTATGCGCCGCCATGGGTGCCAGCGCCGCATTCAGCAGCGCCACGTTCTCCCGCGCCAGCAGCCCGATCCGCCCCAACTCGTGCGACAGCGTCACCGAAACCCCCGGCGCCACCTCCGCCAGGATCGCCGAAGCCCGCTGCTCATCCTCGGCATTCAGCGGCGCGAACACCGCGCACACCCCCGCCGCCGCCACGCCGGAGGCCGCGATCTCCCGCGCCGCCGCCCGCATCGCCGGCTCGTCGAACGGCACCAGCGCCCGCCCGTCCACCTCGTGCCCGCCGCGGATCATCGCCACCGGCCCTTCCACCGCCGCGCGCAGGTCGGCGGGCCAGTCCACGAAGGGCGGCAGCGTCGCCGCCGCCGGCAGCCCCACCCGCACCGCGCCGATCCGCGCCAGCTCCCGCCGCTGCACCACCGCGTTGGTGAAATGCGTCGTCCCGATCATCACCGCCCCGATGCGCGAGGCCGCGATCCCGGCCCCCTGCAGCACCGCCGCCAGCGCCGCCAGGATGCCCGCGGTCACATCCGCCGTGGTCCCCGCCTTGGCCGCATGCAGCACCGCGGTGCCGTCCAGCAGCACCGCATCGGTATTGGTGCCGCCGACATCGATGCCCACGCGGATCATCGTGCGTCTCCGAACAGCGGCCGGAAATCAAGGTCGTAGCCGAAGGCCCGCGGCCCGACATGCGCAAGCCCCTTCGCCGTCGTCAGCACCGGCGGGGCGGCCAGCGCGATCACCGACACACGCTGCCCGAACCGCACCGTCTCCGTCCCGATCGCCTCGCCCGAGGCGGTGTCGAGCAGGATCACCAGGTCCGGCACCGTGGCCGCCACCTCGTCGTCCTTCCACGCCACCGACCACTCGTTCTGGAAGTCGATCCGCATGCCATGCCCGGCATCGCCGTCCAGCCCCTCCAGCCGCACCGTCCCGCGCAGCCACCCCTCCGTCGCCCGCCGCATCACGTCGCCCACCTTGCCGCGGAACAGCAGCATGCCCCCTTCGCTCTCCACCACGGCGGCCACCGCATCCGCATGCGCGGCGCGGGCCGCCCGCACCGTCCGCCCGATCCGCAGCGCCCAGGACAGCGTGTGCAGGCAGCTCGCCCGCTTCACCTCCGCCCCCGTCCGCGGCGCCTTGCAGGTGGCCGCGGTGGAGCCGAGCACCACGCACATCCGCCGCGTCATGCGCTCCATCCAGGCCCAGTCCACCGCCTCGGTGAAGATCAGCGAGTTCTCCCTGATATCCACCATCGTCCACGGCGCCGCCGAAAGGTCCGCGATGGCAAAGCTCGTCATGTCCGCCTGCGGAAAGGCGCGGCCCATCGCATCCGCATCCACCACCGGCAGCCCGAGGATCTGCGCCGCCAGGATCGACTGGAACGCGTTGTTCCCGCCGATCTCCCACAGCATCAGCGCATCGAACTTCCGTCCGAGATGCGCCTCCATCATCGTCACCGTGCGCGCGATCACCTTCCCGTCGCACATCCGCTCCTGCATCGCCAGCGGCGCCCCCATCTGGCCGACGCAGCCCACCAGCGCATCGTCCGGCAGGGCAAGCGGATCGAGCACCCGCACCCCCTTGCCCGCCCGCATGTGCAGCCTGGCCTCCAGCAGCGAGAAATACGGATCCCCCCCACCCCCCGTGCCCAGGATCCAGGCCCCGGTGGCGAGGTCCTCAAGGTCGGTCTCGGTGAGGTCGAAGGGCGCGTTCGGCATGGCGCAAGGCTGGGGCCGAAGCGGCGGCGAAGTCCAGGGGGTGTCGGAATGCTTGACAGTTCCCCCCACGCGCCCTCGCCAACCCCTTGATGACACACGATGGCATGCTTCGTGCTTCACATTTCACGACACAAGGCGGGGCGACGATGGCACGGATGATGAAGGCGGCGGGGATGGCGATGCTGCTGGCAGCGGCGACGCTGCCGGCCGGCGCGGCGACGATCAGCGGCGGAACGCAGGGCTTCTCCGTCTCGGCCTATACCAACGCCCCGGGCACGCCCAGCCAGGCCATGGCGTTCAACCAGTTCAACCCGGCCCTGGGCACGCTCTCCGGCGTCAGCGTGTCGCTGCTCAACCCCACCGGCGGCGTGGTGGTGACGGCCTCGCTGATCGATGGGCTGCTGGCCAGCGTCACCGCCTCCGCGTCGCCGCAGATGTCGATCGCCCAGGCCGCCACCACGCTGTTCGCCGGCGGCTACACGGCCAATGCCGGCTGCGAGGTGACGGAGCTCGTTGTGATGCCGTGCAGCCAGGCCGTCGACTCCCTGGTGCCCATGCCCGGCAGCTTCATGCCGAACCCGCTGCCGCTGATGTCGGCGAACTGGGCGCCCTTCATCGGCCCCGGCACGGTGGAACTGACCGCGGCGATCGTGGATATCGGCTTCCAGACCACCCTGATCGCCCCCTTCTTCGGCACCAACAACAGCCATGCCATGGCGCTGTGGAGCGGCCTGGTGCAGGTGACCTACAGCTACACCGAGGCCGCCACGCCGGAGCCTGCCAGCCTCGCCCTGCTGGGCGCCGGGCTGGCGCTGCTGGGCCTGGCGCGCCGCCGGGGCTGAGGCGCACGGGGCGGACCGTTCCGGCGGGCTGCCGAGTCGGCATTCCTTACGCATTGCAACCCAACCCGGCGAAACCTGTCAGGCGCGGTTTACACTCGCCTGCCTGCGCTGGGGTAACGCCTTGTTTCCACACAATGGCATGCATTTTGCCTATGTTGCGTGCAGCAGAACGCGACGGGGGCAGGTCATGGGCGGAATGGGCAACACTGCGGGCATGATGCGGCGCACGGCACTGGCGGGGGCGCTCGGCCTCGGTGCCCTGCTCGCCGGCCCCGCCCCGGCCATGGCGGCCACGCCCCAGGTCCAGTCGAGCTTCTTCGCCCTCTTCGTGGAGTCCAACGGCGGACCCGCCGCGCCGCAGACCACGAGCGTCGAGTTCGCCCAGTTCGACCCCGCGCTCGGCACGCTGAACAGCATCGTGATCGGCTACAGCTTCACCGAGGTGGGCGCCTCCTCCTCGGCCACGCTGGGGATCAGCGGTGGCGTGCCGAATGGGGAGGTCTCGGTCATCACCCGCAGCGCCTCGGGCATCCTGCAGCTGTTCCGGAGCATCCCGGACCTGGAGCCGCCGCCCACCGCCAACCAGGCCGGGCCGGTGGTTCCCGGCTCCAACGCGCTGTCCGACCCGCTGATGGAGGGCACGATCGGCACCTCGGAGGTGACCTGCACCATCACGGCGCAGACACCGGAGTGCGAGACCAATACGGCCCAGAACTACCAGTTCACCCTGGAGCCCAACCCGCTGGAACTGCTGACCGAGGCGGAGCAGGCGCCCTATGTCGGCACCGCGACCTTCAGCCTGGTCGCGCGCCTGCAGGGCGTGTTCAACAGCTCCGGCACCCTGGCCGATGTGGCGATGCTGCAGTCCGGCACCGATGTGGGCTGGAGCGGCACCATCACCGTGACCTACAACTATACCGAGGCCACGAGCACGCCGGAGCCGGCCAGCCTGGCGCTGCTCGGCGCGGGGCTGCTGGGCCTGGCGTGGCGGCGGCGCAGGTAGGGAAGAGTCTTCTTTCTTCTGAAGAAAAAAGAAGCAAAAAAGACTTTCCCCGTTTGATGCGGCAAGGCCCCGGCCTCTCCGCCTCAAACGGGGAAAAGTTTTTTGGTTCTTTTTTTCAAAAAAGAACCGCTTAACTTACTTGAACCTTCCCCACCGCCCGTGCCGACCGCCCGCGCGCATCCGTCCAGGTCACGCTGATCTCGGCACTGCGTTCCAGCCGCAGGAACACCACGTGGAACGGGTTGGGCGAGCTGCCGTTGCGCAGATCCGCGGCAAACACCAGCGCACCGTCGCGCCGCACTTCCAGCCGCTCGATCAGGTCGCGGGGCGGGGCGGTGCTGCCGTCCTGGCGCAGGCCGGTTTCCATCGGGTGGTCGATCAGCATGCGCAGCTCGATCACCTCGCCCGGCCGGGCGCGGGCGGGGATGCGCAGGCGGGGCGTGCCGGGCAGGGTGCCGCTCATGCCAGGCATCCTCCGCGGGTGACCTTCAGCGCGGCGGAGGCGCGGCGCACGGTGCCGTCGGCGTGGACGGCCAGCACCAGGATCGCCTGTTCCTCGGCCACGCGGATGCGGGTTTGCACCTCGGCGCGGGCCAGGCCCGGGAAGAGGTGGAAGCTGGCCACGCCCGGGGTGGGGTTGCGCGGGGCGAAGACGTGGATGGCGCGCACGTGGTCCGCCTCCGTCATCGCGCTGTCGGCCAGGATGGTCAGCGGCACCTGGGCGCCGTTCTCCGCCACCGCCGGCACGCGCAGCTCAATGCCGCCCTCCTGCGGCACGGCATCGCCGATCGCCTCGCGGATCGCTGCTTCCAGCGCGGCGGAATCGGCGGCGTGGCCGTGCCAGGGCACCAGCGCCAGGCTGGCGGCGGCCAGGAAGGCGCGGCGCCTCATCCCCACGCGTCCTGGGTGATGGAGGCGTACCAGGCATCGGCATAGGCGGCCTCGGCGCGGCGCTGGTCTGGCAGGTCGCCGCGCGGGGAGACGCCGCCGGAGTTGGGAACCTCCACGATCGCCGTGTCGGTGGGGCGGAAGATGCCGACGATGGAGATGCCGTACTCCTCGCCCACGTGGCTGTAGCAGGTGTTGAAATACACCGCTTCCGGCGGGGTTTCGCCGCGCAGCAGGGCGGCGGCGCTGGCCACGGCCTGCTTGGCGGTGTTGTTGGCGATGAAGCCGGATTTCGGCATCGGCGCGCCGTTGTTGGCATCGCCGACCACGTGGATGCCTGGTGCTGCGCGGGATTCGAAGCTGCGCGGGTTCACCGGCACCCAGCCGGAATTGTCCGCGAGCCCGGCGGCGATCGCGATGCGGGCGGCGGATTGCGGCGGGATGATGTTGGCCACCGCCACCTGGTGCTTCACGCCGAACTCCGTCTCCAGCGTGCGGCTGGCGGCGTCGACGCGGACCACCTTGCCGTCCTTGCTGAGGGGCACCCACTCGATCATGTCGCCGTAGAGCTGCTTCCAGCCGTCCTGGAACAGGCCCTGCTTGCTGAACGCGTCCTTGGCATCGAGCGCCAGGATCTTGGATTTCGGCTTATGGCGCTTGAGGTAGTGCGCGATCATGGAGATGCGCTCATAGGGGCCGGGCGGGCAGCGGAACGGGTTGCCGGGGATGGCGAGGCCGACCACGCCGCCGTCGTCCATCGCCTCCAGCTGGCGGCGCAGCAGCGACGTCTGCGTGCCGTCGCCCGGCACCCAGGCATGCGGCAGCAGCGCGGAGGCGGCCTCGTCGTAGCCCTCGATCGCACCCCAGCGCAGGGCGATGCCGGGGGAGAGGATCATGCGGTCGTAGCCCAGCGTGGCGCCGCCGCGCAGGCGGGCGGTTTTGGCCACCGGGTCGATGCCCTCCACCCAGTCGTGCACCACGTTCACGCCGCGGGCGCGCAGGGCGTCGAAGGAGTGGGTGATGTCGGCCATCTTCCGCTCGCCGCCGAGCACCAGGTTGCCGTAGGGGCAGGTGACGAAGCTGCGCTGCGGCTCCACCAGCGTGACCTCGAGCCAGGGATAGGCGATGCGGGCGAAGCGGGCGGCCGAGGCGCCGCCGAAGCCGCCGCCGACCACGAGCAGGCGCGCGGCGCCCTGGGCGCGGGCGATGGAGGGTGCGGCCAGGGGAGCAACCGCCGCCGCGGCAACGGCCGTGGCCAGGAAACCACGGCGGGAAAGAGTGGAACTCATCGGCTTCCTCCCGCCGGCAGGGCGGCGAAATGGGCGGCCATGGCCGCGATCTCGGCGTCGGTGTAGCCGCGGGCGATGCGGCCCATGATGGGGCCCGGCCGCTCATTGGCGCGGAAGGCGAGCATGGCAGCCGAAAGCTCCGCCGCCGGCCGGCCCGAAAGCCCCGGAATGGCGGCCGAGCCGGCGCCGGTGGCGCCATGGCAGCCCAGGCAGCCCTGCGCGGCCAGCGGCGCCTGCGCGGCGGCGGCGGCGGGAAATGCCAGGGCCAAGGCCAGTCCGAGAACGGCGGGTCGCATCGTTCCTCCGAATTTCACGATAGTGAAGTGTATATCATCCAGGAAATTCAACACGAGGGATCGGTAATTTGTCAAATCCCCGATTCAGCTGTCCCGGATCCCGAAGGCCGGCCGCAGCGCCAGGCCGAGCCGGTTGCCCAGCAGGGCCGGTACGATCCACAGCCAGCCATGCAGGCTGCCGGAGGCAATGCCCGACACATAGGCGCTGATGTTGCACCCCGCCCCGAGCATCGCCCCCACGCCCAGCAGCAGCCCGCCCGCCACGGAGGCCGCCGCCTCCCCGGCCGGCAGCCGCCAGGCGCGCACGAAGCGCCCGGCGAGCACCGCGGCCAGGAAGGCGCCAGCCAGCATGCCCAGGTCCATCGCCGTGGTGCGGTCCGCCGAAAGCGGGCGCAGCAGCGCCTCGATCCGCGTGGGGTCCTCCCACCAGGGCCAGAAGGCCGGCTCGTCCAGCCCCAGCGCCTCGATCGCCTTCGCCCCCCAGAGCGGGAAGGCCGCCGTGATCGCCCAGGGCCGGCCCAGCACGAGCAGCGTCGCGAAGTTCAGCCCCGCCAGCGCCAGCGCCGCCCATACCAGCAGCCGCGGCAACGGAGCCGCCGTGCCGTGCCGCGCGCGCTCCATCCACCACACGGCCCAGAACGCCGCCCCCAGCACGGCCAGCGTCAGCGCCAGCGCCGGCCAGGCCCCCAGCACGCTGCCGAGAGCCACCGGCGCCGGCGCCCACCAGCCGGTCCACCACTCCGACTGCCAGCTGGCCAGCGTCGCGCCCAGCACGAAGAACACCAGCGTGAGTGCCAGCCTCGCGCTGCCGCCGCCGGCGCCGAACAGGCACCCGCTGGCGCAGCCGCCGCCCAGCTGCATGCCGACGCCGAACAGGAAGGCCCCCACCACCACGGCCAGGCCGGGCGCGAAGACCAGGCCGCGCACCTCCTGGCCCAGGACGGTGCCGTGCGTGGTCGCCGGCAGGATCAGCAGCGCCGCGACCGCGATCATCAGCAGCTGGGCGCGAACCCCGGCGCCGCGGCGCACCGCCATCAGGCGGCGGAAGGCGCCCGCGAAGGAGAAACTTGCCTGGAACAGGACGTAGCCCAGGGCGACGCCCAGCACCCAGGCGGTACCCTGGCGCCAGCCGTGCTGCCAGGCCAGCCATAGGGTGCCGGCGATAGGAAGTAAGTAAGCGTGTTCTTTTTTGAAAAAAGAACCAAAAAACTTTTCCCCGTTTGCATCGCGGCTAGCCCGGGTGCAAAGGGGGAAAGTCTTTTTGCTTCTTTTTCTTCAGAAAAAGAAGACTCTTCACTTGCTTGCGTGAATCCCGGGCGTGGCCGAGAACCACTCCGGCTTGGCGCGCTCGATCTGCGCTGCCACCTGGATCAGCGTGTCCTCGCGGGCGAAGTTGCCGTGGACCTGCACGCCGATCGGCAGGCCGTCGGTGTCCAGCCCTGCGGGCAGGGAGATGCCGGGCATGCCGGTTTCGTTGCCGGGCATGGTGTAGCGGCAGGCATCGGCGAGCCTGGCCACCCAGCTGTCCAGGTCTTCGTCGGCCAGCAGGGAGTAGGGGCCGTTGGCCTCCGGCACGCGGATCGCCAGCGTGGGGGTGAGCAGCACGTCGTAGGTTTCCATCAGCCGGCCGAAGCTGCGGGTGGTGGCGTTGTTGGCGGCCATCATGTCGAAGATGTCGAACTTGTCGTAGCGGCTATGCGCCTCGAAATGGCGCCAGGTCATGCGGGAGAGGTAGCGGTTCAGCTCCTGCACCTCCACGCCGCGGGCGCGGGCCATCGCCACGAAGCCGGCGCGGCTGCCGACCCATTGCGTGATGTAGCCGCGCCACATCGCCTCCCAGTCGCAGATCGTGCGGTCGTCGATCTCCTCCACGATGTGGCCGAGGGATTGCAGCAGCACGCCGACCTCGCGCACCCGTGTCGCCACCTGGGGGTCGGTGTCGGTGCCGCGGCCCCAGCGGCCGGTGGAGAGGCCGATGCGCAGGCGGCCGGGGTCGATCGAGAGGGATTCCACGAAGCCGTGGCGCGGGGCGCGCAGCGGCATGAAGGTGCCGCCGTTCGGCACGCGGCTGAGGGTTTCGTAGGCCGCCGCGGTGTCGCGCACGCTGCGCGTCAGCACGCCGTCGATGGCGATGCGGGTGATGTACTCGCTCTGCGCCAGGGGGCGGGGCACGCGGCCGCGCGCGGCCTTCAGCCCGACCAGGCCGCAGTAGCTGGCCGGGATGCGGGTGGAGCCGCCGCCATCCGAGGACAGGCTGATCGGCGTGACCCCCGCCGCCACCACGGCGGCCGAGCCGCCGGAGGAGCCGCCCGGCGTGCGGGCCGGGTTCCAGGGGTTGCGGGTGACGCGCACGGTGCCCTGGTAATCCGTGCTGGTGTCGAAGGTCATGCCGAATTCGGGCGAGGTGGAGCGGCCGATCGGCACCAGGCCGGCGGCCAGGGTGTTGTCGATCAGCGGGTCGTTGGCCTGCGGCACGAAGCCGGCCCAGAGCTTGCTGCCGCTTTCCTGCATGCGCCCGGCCATGGCCTGGCCGAGATCCTTGATGAACACCGGCACGCCATAGAGCAGGCCGGCGCGGTTCGGGCGGTCGGTGTCGGGGTTGGCCACCACGTCGTCGAACAGGCCGAGCACGGCGGCCAGGCGGCCATCCACGCGGCCCACGCCCTCGGCGACCTGGGCGGCCACCTGCTTCGGCGACAGCTCGCCCTTGCGCACGAGGGCCGCCAAGGCGGTTGCGTCGTGCTTCGCCCACTCGTCCCAGCCCATTGCCGGCCCGGTCATCGCTTGCCTCCCTGCGCGGATGACGGGAGCCTGCCGGCGGGGGAGGGGAGGGGTCAAGGAAGTATGTTCTTTTTTGAAAAAAAGAACCAAAAAACTTTTCCCCGTTTGGGCGCGGAGATGCCGGGACTTCAGGAACGGAGGCCCCGGATGGTCACGCCGCAAAGAGGGAAAGTCTTTTTGCTTCTTTTTCTTCAGAAAAAGAAGAATCCTTAAACCTGCTCCAACCACTCCGGCTCCAGCCTGGCCAGCGCCCGTTCCAGCGCCGCGGCGAGTTCCACCAGCTGATAGGGCTTGCCCAGCGTCTCCACCCCGGCGGGCGGCGCCACGCCGGCTGCCTGGCCGCCGTAGCCGGTTGCCAGCACCACCGCCACCTGCGGGAACTGCCGCCGCATCGCCACGGCCAGCTCGTTGCCGCTCATGCCCCCTGGCAGCACCACATCCGAGAACACCGCATCGAGTACCGCGCCGGCGCGCAGCATCTCCAGCGCCTGCACCGCGCTGGTGGTGGTGCGGGTGCGGTAGCCCAGCTCCTCCAGCAGCGAGGCGGCGAACTCGCCGGCGGCCACGTTGTCTTCCACCACCAGCACCGCCTTGCCCTTGGGCGTGCGCAGGGAGGCGATCGCCGCGGCATCGCCGCCGCCCGCGGCCGCGTCGGCGCGTGGCAGCTTGATCGTCACCGTCGTGCCTTCGCCCGGCGTGCTGCGCAGCACCAGGTCGCCGCCGGACTGGCGCGCGAAGCCGAAGACCTGCGGCAGGCCGAGCCCGGTGCCGCGCCCGGCTTCCTTGGTGGTGAAGAAGGGTTCCAGCGCGCGGGCCAGCACGGCCGGCGCCATGCCGGTGCCGGCATCGGTCACGTCCAGGCACACATAGTCCCCGGCGCGCCGCTCGCCCGCGGCGGGCAGGGTGGCGTTGCGCGTGCGCAGCAGCAACCGCCCGCCCTGCGGCATGGCGTCGCGCGCGTTCACCGCGAGGTTGAGCACCGCCAGCTCCAGCTGGCCGGGGTCGGCGTGCACCGGCCAGAGGTCGGGCGCCAGCTCCGTCTCCACCTGCACGGCGGAGCCCAGCGTCTGGCGCAGCAGCGCCGACATGCCGACCACGCGGGCATTGAGGTTGAAGGTTTCCGGCACCAGCGGCTGGCGGCGCGCGAAGGCCAGCAGCCGCGCGGTCAGCTCGCGCGCGGTGGCGCCGGCGCGCTCCATCCCTTCCAGCACCGCCGCGCGCCGCGCCTCCGGCAGGTTCGGCCGCCGCAGCAGGGCCGCGCCGCTGCCGATCACCTGCAGCAGGTTGTTGAAGTCGTGCGCCACGCCGCCCACCAGCTGGCCCAGGGCGGCGAGCTTCTCGTGCTGGCGCGCGGCCTCCTCGGCGCGGCGCTTCTCGTCGTCGGCGCGCAGCAGGGCGGCGGTGCGCGCCTCCACCAGTGCCTCCAGCTCGGCATGGCTGCGCGCCAGGGTCTCGCGCGCCTCGTGCTCGGCGGTGATGTCCTGCACCGAGATCGCCAGCCGCTCGGCGTCCAGCCGGACCACGGCGTTGCGGAACCAGCCGTTGAACCGGTTGGAGCGCAGCTCGAGGTCGATCTCCCCGCCCGGCTCCTCGCCCGACAGGATGCGGCAGTAGCGCGGGAAGACGCGCTCGTCCGCGCGCGCCTCCGGCACCTGCTCCAGCATGCGCCCGCCGGGTAGCGCCCCCATGGCGGCGCCGACGGCGCGGTGTGCGGCGGGGTTAGCGTATTCCACGTCGAAATCCACCACGCGGCCCTGGGGGTCGCGCACCGCGCGATGGATCACGAAGCCGACCGGCGACAGTTCCTGGAAGGCGCGGAAGCGTGCCTCGCTCTCGCGCCGGGCTTCCTCCGCGCGGCGCTGGGCGGTGATGTCCACCAGCACGCCGGCCAGCCGCACCGGCGTGCCGCCGGCGTCGCGCTCCACCCGCCCGCGCAGCATCACCCATCGTGCCCCGCCATCGGGTGCGGGGCTGGCGGTGCGGAACACGATGTCGTAAGGCGCGTGGCCGGCTAGGCCGCACTCGCGCGCCGCCATCGCCTCCTCCAGGTCGTCCGGATGGATCAGGGTGGTGGATTCGTCGAGCGTGTACACCGCCCGGTCGCTGCCCAGCATCGCCTGCGCCTCGGGCGAGCGCCGGCCGATGCCGGTGCGCAGGTCCAGCTCCCAGGTGCCCACGCCGGCGCCTTCGGTGGCCAGGCGCAGCCGCGCCTCGCTGGCCCGCAGAGCCTCGGTGCGGTCGGCCACGCGCCGCTCCAGCAGCGCATTGGCCTCCGCCA
>CANHCJ010000085.1 GCA_947458025.1 Rhodospirillales bacterium
CCGTCCAGCGCGACCAGCGGGGCGAGCGCGGCGGCGATGGCGGTGCGCACCGCGGCCATCGCCTCGGTGGGGGCGCGGTGGGCGCCGCCCATCGGCTCCGGCACCACGGTGTCGATGAGGGCGAGGCGCTTGAGGTCCTCGGCGGTGAGGCGCAGCGCCTCCGCCGCGGTGGCGGCCTGGGCGCTGTCCTTCCAGAGGATGGCGGCGCAGCCTTCCGGGGAGATCACGGAATAGATCGCGTGCTCCAGCATCAGGATGGTGTCGCCGGTGGCCAGCGCGATGGCGCCGCCGGAGCCGCCTTCGCCGATGACGGTGGCGACGAAGGGCACCGGCGCCTCCAGCCCGGCCTCGATCGAGCGGGCGATGGCCTCGGCCTGGCCGCGCGCCTCCGCCTCGATGCCGGGGAAGGCGCCGGAGGTATCGACGAAGCTGAGGATCGGCAGGCCGAAGCGGCCGGCGAGCTCCATCAGGCGGCGGGCCTTGCGGTAGCCCTCCGGCTTGGCCATGCCGAAGTTATGGGCGACGCGGCTTTCGGTGTCCGCCCCCTTCTCCGTGCCCAGCACCACCACCGAGCGGCCGTCGAAGCGGCCGAGGCCGCCGATGATGGCGGCATCGTCGGCGAAGGCGCGGTCGCCGGCCAGGGGGGTGAAATCGGTGATCAGGGCGCGGACATAGTCGTTGGTCTTGGGCCGCTGCGGGTGGCGGGCGACCTGGGTCTTCTGCCAGGGGGTGAGCTTGGCATAGGTGGCGCGAAGCTGCTTGTCGGCCTTGTCGGTGAGGCGGGCGATCTCGTCGGCGATGTTCAGCGCATCGCCCTCCGACATCCGCCGGAGCTCCTCGATCTTGCCTTCCAGCTCGGCGATGGGCTTCTCGAAGTCCAGAAAGTGTCGCATGGGGGCCGCGTGTAGCATTGCTGTCACCCGGGGTCAGCCCCCAAGGCGCGCCAGGGGGTGGTGCTGGGCGACGAGCTGGCGCAGGCGCTCGGCCAGGACGTGGGTGTAGATCTGGGTGGTGGCGATGTCGGCGTGGCCGAGCAGGGTCTGCAGGCTGCGCAGATCGGCCCCGCGGGCGAGCATGTGGCTGGCGAAGGAATGGCGCAGCACGTGCGGGCTGACGCGGGCGGGGTCGAGCCCGGCCTGGAGCGCCACCTGCTTGAGAAGCAAGGCAAAGCCCTGGCGGGTCATGGCCTGGCGGGGGTCGCGGCCGGGGAAGAGGTGGCGGGAGGCCTTGGGGTCTTTCTGGGCGGCCAGGAAGGTGGCGGCGGCCTCCTTCGCGGCCTGGGAGAGCGGGACGATGCGTTCCTTGCCGCCCTTGCCGCGGACCATGAGCACCTGGCGGTCGGCCGACAGGGCGCCGCGCGGCAGGGCGAGCAGTTCGGAGACGCGCAGGCCGGTGGCGTAGAGGATCTCCAGCGCCGCGGCGGCGAGCAGGCCCTGGGCGGGCTTCATCGCCGTGGTGGCGGCGAGCAGGGCGTCCACCTCCGCCTCGGTGAGGTATTTCGGCAGGGCGGGGGGGAGCTTGGGCGAATCGAGGAGCTGGGTGGGGTCATCCTGCCGGATGCCCTCGCGCAGCAGGAAGCGGTGGAACTGGCGGATGGCCGAGAGGCGCCGCGCGGCGGTGCGGGCGGAGAGGCCGGCGGCGGATTGGGAGGCGATCCAGGCGCGCAGGAGCGATTCGTCGGCCTCGGCGGGGCCGGTGCCCTGGCTCGCGGCGAAGGCGGCGAAATCCTGGAGGTCGGCGGCGTAGGCGAGCAGCGTGTTGCGGGCGGCGCCGCGTTCGGCGGCGAGCATTTCCAGGAAGGCGTCGGCGTGTTTGTCCATCAGTTGGAGCGGGTGAACCGGTCGTTCGGCAGCACCTTCTGGATCGGCTGGACCTTCGCCTCGGGCGGGAAGGCGCCGAGCAGCAGGAAGCCGCCGCCGAGGAGCAGCAGAAGCAGCAGCACGACGGCGAGTACGATGCGGCTCATGGGTATCCCGATGGGGCGGCGTGGCCGGGTCCTGTCTGGCTGTGCTAGCCTCCGGCGCCATGACACGCAACACCACCCTGAAGGAAAGCTTCACCCTGCCGCCGGCGCTGGCGGGGCGGAGCATCGTGCTGGTCGGGCTGATGGGGGCCGGCAAGACCTCCATCGGCCGGCGGCTGGCGGCCCGGCTGGGGCTGCCGTTCCGCGATGCCGACAGCGAGATCGAGGCGGCGGCGGGCTGCTCCATCCCCGACATCTTCGCGCGCTACGGCGAGCCGGCGTTCCGCGACGGGGAGCGGCGGGTGATCCGCCGGCTGCTGGCCGGCGACCCGCTGGTGCTGGCGACCGGGGGCGGGGCCTACATGGATGCCGAGACGCGGGCGGCGATCCGGCACGATGCGGTGTGCGTGTGGCTGCGCGCGCCGCTGCCGGTGCTGCTGCGGCGGGTGGCGGGGCGGACGCACCGGCCGCTGCTGAATGCGGGCGACCCGGCGGAGGTGCTGCGCAAGCTGATGGAGGTGCGCCACCCGGTATATGCCGAGGCGGACGTGGTGGTGGATTGCGGCGATGACAGCCCGGACCACACGACCTCCCTGGTGCTGGATGCGATCACGGCCTGGCAGCCGCCGCGGCGGCTTTCGCTGGCGCTGTCCCAGGCGAGCTACGACGTGGTGGTCGGCGACGGGCTGATCGGGCGGGCGGGGGCGCTGCTGGCGCCGGTGCTGCCGCAGAAGCGGGCGGTGGTGGTGACGGACAGCCAGGTGGCGGGGCTTCACCTGGCACGGCTGCAGGCGGGGCTGGATGCCACCGGGTTCACCCATACCGCCTTCACGGTGAAGCCGGGCGAGACGACGAAGAACATGGAGACCTATGCCGCCCTGGTGGACCAGGTGCTGGACTGGGGGGTGGAGCGGCGGACGGCGGTGATCGCCCTGGGTGGCGGCGTGGTGGGGGACCTGGCGGGGTTCGTGGCGGCCTCCACGCTGCGCGGGCTGCCCTTCGTGCAGGTGCCGACCACGCTGCTGGCGCAGGTGGACAGCTCCGTGGGCGGCAAGACGGGGATCAACACGCGGCAGGGCAAGAACCTGCTGGGCGCGTTCCACCAGCCGCGCGCGGTGCTGGCCGATACCGGGGCGCTGGCCACCCTGCCCGTTCGGGAATTGCGCGCGGGGTATGCCGAGATCGCCAAGGCCGGGCTGATCGGGGATGCGGCGTTCTTCGACTGGTGCGAGGCGAACGGGGCCGCCGTGGTGGCGGGCGACCGGGAGGCGCAGGCGGAGGCGGTGCTGCGGGCCTGCGCGTTCAAGGCCATGGTGGTGGGCGATGACGAGCGCGAGGAGAAGCCCAACGATGGGCGGGCGCTGCTGAACCTTGGCCATACCTTCGGCCATGCGCTGGAGGCGGAACTGGGCTACGGCGCGATCCTGCATGGCGAGGCGGTGGCGACCGGGATCGGGCTCGCGTTCCGGATGTCGGCCAAGCTGGGGCTGTGCAGCCAGGGCGAGGCGGACCGGGTGGTGGCGCACATGGCGGCGATCGGGCTTCCCGCCGAGTTGACGCAGCTGAACCGGCGGCTTTCGGCGGAGCGGCTGATCGGGCACATGCGGAAGGACAAGAAGGCGCGGGACGGGCAGCTGACCTTCGTGCTGGTGCACGGGATCGGGCAGGCGTTCACCAAGCGGGATGTGCCGCCCGAGGCGGTGGCGGAGCTGCTGCGGGAGAACGGGTGCGATGCCTGAAGCGGTTCTTTTTTGAAAAAAAGAACCAAAAAACTTTTCCCCGATGGCGCCTCGATTTCACAACGTGAGATCGAGGCGCCATCGGGGAAAGTCTTTTTTGCTTCTTTTTTCTTCAGAAAAAAGAAGATGCTTTCTTAGTACACCACCACGCTGCGGATGCTTTCGCCGCGGTGCATCAGGTCGAAGCCTTCGTTGATCTTCTCGAAGGGCAGGACGTGGGTGATGAGGTCGTCGATATTGATGCGGCCGTCCATGTACCAGTCCACGATCTTGGGCACGTCGGTGCGGCCCCGGGCGCCGCCGAAGGCGGTTCCCATCCAGGTCCGGCCGGTGACGAGCTGGAACGGGCGGGTGTTGATTTCCTGGCCGGCGCCGGCGACGCCGATGATGACGGACTTGCCCCAGCCGCGGCGGGTGCATTCCAGGGCCTGGCGCATCAGGGTGGTGTTGCCGACGCATTCGAAGGAGTAGTCCGCGCCGCCCTTGGTGAGGTTGACCAGGTAGGGGACGAGGTCGCCTTCCACTTCCTTGGGGTTCACGAAGTCGGTCATGCCGAACTTCTCGGCCATGGCCTTTCGGGCGGGGTTGATGTCCACGCCGATGATCTGCTCGGCGCCGACCATGCGCAGGCCCTGGATGACGTTCAGGCCGATGCCGCCGAGGCCGAAGACGACGGCGCGGGACCCGATCTCCACCTTGGCGGTGTTGATGACCGCGCCGATGCCGGTGGTGACGCCGCAGCCGATGTAGCAGACCTTCTCGAAGGGGGCGTCCTGGCGGATCTTGGCGAGCGCGATCTCGGGCAGGACGGTGAAGTTGGAGAAGGTGCTGGTGCCCATGTAGTGGGCGATGGGCTGGCCGTCGCAGGAGAAGCGGCTGCTGCCGTCGGGCATGACGCCCTTGCCCTGGGTGGCACGGAGCGTGATGCAGAGGTTGGTCTTGCGGCTGAGGCAGTATTCGCAGTGACGGCATTCCGGCGTGTAGAGCGGGATGACGTGGTCGCCCTTCTTGAGGCTGGTGACGCCCTTGCCGATGTCGACGACCACGCCCGCGCCCTCGTGGCCGAGGATGGCGGGGAAGATGCCCTCGGGGTCGGCGCCGGAGAGGGTGAATTCATCCGTGTGGCAGATGCCGGTGGCCTTGATCTCGACCAGCACCTCGCCTTCGCGCGGGCCTTCGAGGTCGACGGTTTCCAGGCTCAGCGGGGCTCCGGCCTTTCGGGCGACGGCGGCGCGGGTTTTCATGCTCGGGGCTCCTGCGGTTCGGGCGGCGCAATGTGGCGCCGGTTGGGCGGGGGATCAACCTGGGGCGGGCGGATCCGAGGCGCGGGAAGTTGATGCGGGTCAATGCGCCGGAGCGGGGGTGGGGGCCCCATATCGGCTGTGTTGATCCATGGAGGAATGCCATGACGAATCGCAGGGGTTTCGGCGCCTGGTCGCAGATGGCGGCGCGGGTGGCGATGGTGGCCGTGCCGGTGCTGCTGCTGGCCGGGCCGGCGGGCGCGCAGGGCGGCCCTGGCGCGGGGAGCGGCCAGACGGGGCCCGGGATGATGGGCCCCGGGATGGGGCAGGGGATGATGGGCCAAGGGATGATGGGTCAGGGGATGATGGGCCAGGGTGGGGCCGGCCAGGGAGGGCCGGGCGGCTGGGCGCATCCGCACCACCCGATGATGGGCCATCCGATGATGATGGGCATGATGTGCCACGGCATGATGGGGCACCCGATGATGGGGCAGCCGATGATGGGGCAGCCGATGATGGGGCAGCCGATGATGGGGCAGCACTGGGGCCACCATCCGCAGGGGGGCATGGGGCCGATGGGCGGGGGTGGGCCCGGCGGCCAGCGGGGCATGCGCGGCGGCGGAATGCGCCTGGTGGACGTGAACGGCGACGGCACCGTCTCGGCGGACGAGGCGGCTTCGGTGGCCGAGGCGATGTTCGACCGGATGGATGCCGACGGGGACGAGCGGATCTCGCGCGAGGAGTTCCTGGACATGCCGGACCGGCCGGTGATGGCCGAGCGGATGCAGGCGATGCAGGGGCGGCGCGAGGCGCGGTTCAAGGCGATGGACCGCAATGGCGACGGGTTCGTGGACCATGACGAGTGGGTGGCGTTCCACCGCGACCGCTACCAGGCAGCGGACCAGGACCGGGACGGCAAGGTGTCGCCGTGGGAGTTCCGGTCGGCGATGCGGCGGCCGTAGTCCCTTCCGGGCTGTGCGACCGGCGGCGGGGCGGTATGGTACGCCCTGCCCTTTCCGCCGCCGGAGTGCCTGCCATGCCCGTGATCAACCGAATCGCCGCCGATGCGCCGCTGCTGACCGAGTGGCGGCGGGACCTGCATGCCCATCCCGAGATCGGGCTGGAGGAGCACCGGACGAGCCAGGTGGTGGCCGACAAGCTCGCCTCCTGGGGGATCGAGGTGACGCGCGGGCTGGCCGGCACCGGCCTGGTGGGGACGCTGAAGGTGGGGAGCTCCGGGCGGTCCATCGGCATCCGGGCGGACATGGACTGCCTGCCGATGACCGAGGAGAACGACTTTCCGCACAAATCCACCATCCCCGGGCGGATGCATGCCTGCGGGCATGACGGGCATACGACGATGCTGCTGGGGGCGGCCAAGTACCTGGCCGAGACGCGCAATTTCGACGGCACCGTGCATTTCATCTTCCAGCCGGCCGAGGAGAACGCCGGCGGCGGGCGGATCATGGTGGAGGAGGGGCTGTTCACCCGCTTCCCGTGCGAGCGGGTGTACGGGGCGCACAACGATACCTCGCTGCCGGCGGGGGTGATCACGGCGGTGGCCGGGAGCGTTTCGGCGGCGTCGGACCGGTTCATCATCACGCTGTCGGGCCGCGGCGGGCATGCGGCGCGGCCGCACATGACGATCGACCCGGTGGTGCTGGGCAGCCACGTGGTGCTGGCGCTGCAGACGATCGTGGCGCGGCGGACCGACCCGCTGGCGAGTGCGGTGGTTTCGATCACGCAGTTCCATGCCGGCAGCGCGCACAACGTGATCCCGGACACGGCGATGCTCTCCGGCACGGTGCGCACGCTGCGGCCGGAGGTGCAGGACGAGGTGGAGCGACTGATCCCGGTGATCGTGAACGCGACCTGCCTGGCGCATGGGGCCTCCGCCGAGATCGACTACAAGCGCGGGTATCCGCCAGTGGTGAACGATGCCGATGCGGCCGAGCGGGCGGCGCGGGCGGGGGAGAAGCTGCTGGGCGCGGGGAAGGTGCTGCGCGAGCGGCCGCCGACGATGGGGGGCGAGGATTTCTCCTACATGGCGCAGGCGGTGCCGGGCTGCTTCGTGCGGATCGGGCAGGCGGAGGGAGGGAAGTTCACCACCCAGGTGCATCACCCGAAATATGACTTCAACGACAATATCCTGCCGATCGGGGCGAGCTATTGGGCGACGTTGGTGGAGCAGGAACTGAGCAAGTAAGAATGTTCTTTTTTGAAAAAAAGAACCAAAAAACTTTTTCACGCTTGATGCGGAGAGGCTGGGCCTCTCCGCATCAAACGGGGAAAGTCTTTTTTGCTTCTTTTTTCTTCAGAAAAAAGAAGACCCTTCCTTGTCCCTAGCCCTCGCCACTTTCCTGTTGGCCGTGCCGGCGTTGTTCTCGATCGTGAACCCGCCCGGGGCGGCGTTCATCTTCAACGAAGTCACGGCGCATCTGACAGCGGCGCAGCGGCGGATGCTGTCGGACAAGGTGGCGCTGTATTCGCTCGGCGTGATGCTGGGGGCGTTGTTCGCCGGATCCTACATCCTGGAGTTCTTCGGGATCTCGCTGGCGGCGCTGCGGATTGCCGGCGGCGCGGTGGTGGCGGTGCGGGCCTTCGACCTGCTGAACGCGCCGGAGCGGCAGGAGGCGCGCAAGGCGGAGCAGGCGGAGAGCGGCGAGGGCGATGTTTCGGCGATGGCGTTCTTTCCGCTGACGCTGCCGTTCACCACCGGGCCGGGGACGATCGCGGTGGCGGTGGCGCTGGGCGCGCAGCGGCCGCGGGTGCCGGCGGATGTGGTGTGGTTCTTCGCGGGGGCGTCGGCGGCGGCGGTGGTGATCGCGGTGGTGATCTGGCTTTCGTACCGCTCGGCGGACCGGATTGCGGCGCTGCTGGGGCCTTCGGCGCGGCGGACCTTCGCGCGGCTTTCGGCGTTCCTGCTGCTGTGCATCGGGGTGCAGATCGTGCTGGCGGGGCTGGGGGATGCCTGGCGCGATTTCGGCGGGGGGTAGGCGGTGGTGGAGCTGAGCGGGATCGAACCGCTGACCTCGTCATTGCGAACGACGCGCTCTCCCAACTGAGCTACAGCCCCAGCCTGTTGCCGCCGGGACTTTGGGGGGTCACGGCGCGGGCGGTATTGGCTCATGGCGGGGGGGCAAGTCAAGGCGCCGGAATGCCGGGCAGGGTTTACCGGCGGGCGTGGCCGTGGCAGAGGACGTTCCACGGCCGCGCGAGGTGCCCGGCGGCTGGTGCGGAGGTCCCGTGATCACCATCCTGTTCTCCATCGTCCAGGAGATCCTGAATCTCTACAAGTGGGCGGTGATCCTAGCCGCCGTGATGAGCATGCTGGTGTCGTTCAACGTGCTGGATACGCGCAACCGGTTCGTGTGGATGGTGGGGGATTTCCTCTACCGCATCACGGAGCCGGCGCTGCGGCCGATCCGGCGGGTGATCCCGACCTTCGGGAGCATCGACCTGAGCCCGGTGGCGCTGATCTTCCTGATCTACATCGCGCAGATGCTGCTGGCGCGGATCTATGGGGCGATCGTGCACGGCAACATCTCGGGGCTGTTCCTGTAGGGATGGGCTTCTGGCGCGCGGCCGAGGGCGGGGTGCGGGTGGCGGTGAAGGTGCAGCCGAAATCGCGCCGGCCGGGCGTGGGCGGACGGGCGCCGGATGTGGAGGGGACGCGGCTGCGCATCGGGGTGACGGAGGCTGCCGAGGACGGGCGGGCCAACCGGGCGGCCTGCGCGGCGCTGGCCGGGGCGCTGGGCGTGCGGGCGGCGGATATTTCGGTGACGCAGGGGGCGGCGAGCCGCGAGAAGACCCTGTTCGTGGCGGGCGAGGCGGGCGTGCTCGTGGCCCGGCTGGAGGCGCTTTGACCATGACCGCGCGGATCATCGACGGCAAGGCGGTGGCGGCGGCGCTGCGGGCGGAGACGGCGGCGCGCGTGGCGGGGCTGGCGTTCCGGCCGGGGCTCGTGGTGGTGCTGGTGGGCGAGGACCCGGCGAGCCAGGTGTATGTGCGCAGCAAGGAGCGGGCGGCGGCGGCGATGGGGCTGGCGGCGCGGACGATAAGGCTGCCGGCGGACACGGGCGAGGCCGCGTTGCTCGCCGTGGTGCGCGGGCTGAACGACGACGCGGCGGTGGACGGCATCCTGGTGCAGCTGCCGCTGCCGAAGCACATTTCGACCGAGGCGGTGCTGGATGCGATCGACCCGGCGAAGGACGTGGACGGGCTGACGCCGACCAATGCGGGGCTGCTGGCGGCCGGGCGGCGCGGGCTGGTGCCGTGCACGCCGCTGGGGGTGATGAAGCTGCTGGCGGCGGCGGGGGTGACGCTGGCCGGCGCGCGGGCGCTGGTGCTGGGGCGCAGCGTGCTGGTGGGGCGGCCGATGGCGGCGCTGCTGACCGGGGCGGATGCGACGGTGACGCTGGCGCATTCGCGCACGCGCAACCTGGCGGCGGAGTGCCGGCGGGCGGAGGTGCTGGTGGCGGCCGTCGGGCGGGCCGAGATGGTGCGCGGCGATTGGGTGGCGCGCGAGGCGGTGGTGATCGACGTCGGCATCAACCGGACGGAGGCGGGCACGCTGGTGGGCGACGTGGCCTTCGGCGAGGTGGTGGGCCATGCCGGGGCGATCACGCCGGTGCCGGGCGGGGTGGGGCCGATGACGATTGCCTGCCTGCTGGAAAACACCGTGACCGCGGCGCTGCGTCGGCGGGGATTCAATCCCGCTTAACCCGGGGGCGCCATCCTGCCGAGCCGAGCGGCATGAGGTGGGCGATGGCGGATACGGATTTGGCTCATGCGGATGTGCTGGGCGGCAAGATCGACGACCTGCGGCGATTCGTGGACCGGCGGTTCGCGGAGCTGAGTGCGGAGATCCATGCCTCCGTGCAGATGATCGACTTCAGCGAGACCAACATCTCTGAGCAGCTGGCCGGGGTGAAGAGCCAGATCGCCGAGGTGCTGGCGGTGCCGCAGGCGGCTTCGCGCAACTCCGGCACCGAGCTGGAGGCGGTGGTGCAGACCACCGAGGCGGCGGCGAACCGGATCATGGAGGCGGCGGAGGCGATTTCGGATTGGCTGCAGGAGCTGAAATCCGAGCCCGAGCTGTACGAGCGGATCAGCGAGAAGGTGAACACGATCTTCGAGGCGTGTTCCTTCCAGGACCTGACCAGCCAGCGCATCCGGCGGGCGATCGACCATCTGCACCATGTGGAATCGGTGCTGAACAATATCGGCACGGCCGAGCCGATGGAGGTGGTGCCGCCGCCGCAGCCGACCGCGCCGCCGGGCACGCCGGACCTGGCACAGGCGGAGATCGACCGGCTGCTGGCGGGGTAGGAAGAAAGCGCGTTCTTTTTTGAAAAAAAGAACCAAAAAACTTTTCCCCCTTTGCACCGGTATTAGCCCCGACCCAAAGGGGGAAAGTCTTTTTGTTTCTTTTTCTTCAGAAAAAGAAGACTCTTGCTTGCTTTTTCAGAGCGCCCGCCAGCCGATATCCTGGCGGCAGAAGCCTTCGGGCCAGTCGATGGCGGACACCGCGGCGTAGGCGGCGTCGCGCGCTTCCTGCAGGCTCGCGGCGGCGCCGACCAGGGTGAGCACGCGGCCGCCGGCGCTGACCAGGGCGCCGTTGCGGATGTCGGTGCCGGCATGGAACACCGTGACGCCGGGGATGGCGGCGGCGCGGTCCAGGCCGTTGATGGGGGTGTGTTTGGCGTAGCTGCCGGGGTAGCCGCGCGCGGCCATGACGACGCCGAGGGCGTGGGTGGGGCGGAAGCGCAGGGAGATGTGGCGCAGCTCGCCGTCGCAGACCGCCATCAGGGCGGGGAGCAGGTCGTCCATCAGGCGGGCGAGGATCACCTGGCATTCCGGGTCGCCGAAGCGGACATTGAATTCGATCAGCTTGGGGCCATCGGCGGTGAGCATGAGGCCGGCGAAGAGGATGCCGCGGAAGGGGGTGCCCTGGCGGGCCATCTCATCCAGCGCCGGCTGGATGACGCGGTGCATCACCGCCTGTTCCAGCGCGGGGGAGAGGGCGGGCGGGGGGGAATAGGCGCCCATGCCGCCGGTGTTGGGGCCGGTGTCGCCATCGCCCACGCGCTTGTGGTCCTGCGCGCTGCCCAGCGGGATGGCGGTGGTGCCGTCGCACAGGGCGAAGACGCTCACTTCCTCGCCGATCAGGCATTCCTCGATCACCACGGTGCGGCCGGATTCGCCCAGGGTGCCCTGTTCCATGAACTCGGCGATGGCGGCTTCGGCCTCGGCCTCGCTGGCGGCGACCACCACGCCCTTGCCGGCGGCCAGGCCATCGGCCTTGACCACGATGGGGGCGCCGCGGCGGCGGACGAAATCGCGCGCGGCGGCGGCGTTGTCGAAGCGTTCCCACAGGGCGGTCGGGATGCCGGCGGCGTCGGCGATCTCCTTGGTGAAGCTCTTGCTGCCTTCCAGGCGCGCGGCGGCGGCCGAGGGGCCGCAGCAGGCGATGCCGGCCAGGCCCATGGCATCGGCGATGCCGGCGACGAGCGGGGCTTCCGGGCCGGGGACGACGAGGTCCACCGCGTTGTCCTGGGCGAAGCGGACCAGCTCGGCGATGTCGAGCACGCCGATTGGCACGTTCTCCGCCACCTCGGCGGTGCCGGGGTTGCCGGGCGCGCACCAGAGCTTGGTGAGCAGGGGCGAGGCGGCGAGCTTCCAGCACAGGGCGTGTTCGCGGCCGCCCGAGCCGATGACGAGAACGCGCATGAGCGGCAACTCCTTCAACCCGCGCGGCGTCTAGCATAGGGTGGGGTGATGGACGAACAGGCTGCCTCCTCCCCCGCGTCGAATGTGCCGGAATACACGGTCTCGGAGATTTCCGGGGCGGTGAAGCGCACGCTGGAAGGGGCGTTCGGGCGCATCCGGGTGCGCGGCGAGATCACGGAGCTGAAGCGCTATCCCAGCGGGCACATCTACTTCTCGCTGAAGGACGAGGGCGGGAAGATCGCCGGCGTGGTGTGGAAGTTCTCCGTGCCGCGGCTGGGGCTGGTGCCGGAGAACGGGGTGGAGGTGATCGCCCAAGGCAAGATCTCCGCCTATGGCGAGCGTTCGTCCTACCAGCTGATCGTGGACCGGATGGAATATGCCGGGGCCGGGGCGCTGCTGGCGCGGATCGAGGCGCTGCGGCTGCGGCTGGCGGAGGAAGGGCTGTTCGCCGTCGAGCGCAAGCGCGCACTGCCGCTGCTGCCGGAGGTGATCGGGGTGATCACCTCGGCGCAGGGGGCGGTGATCCAGGACATCAAGACGACGCTGGCGCGGCGGTTTCCGCGCCGGGTGATCCTGTGGCCGGTGCCGGTGCAGGGCGAGGGGGCGGCGGAGCGGATCGCCGCGGCGATCGAAGGATTCTCCCGCCTGAAGCCCGGTGGGCCGGTGCCGCGGCCCGACGTGATCATCGTGGCCCGCGGCGGCGGGTCGCTGGAAGACCTGATGGCGTTCAACGACGAGGCGGTGGTGCGGGCGGCGGCCAACTGCTCGATCCCGCTGATCTCCGCCGTGGGGCACGAGACGGACACCACGCTGATCGACTTCGCCAGCGACCGTCGCGCGCCGACGCCAACCGCGGCCGCGGAACTCGCCGTGCCGAGCCGGGTGGAGATGGCCGCCGACCTGCAGCAGAAGGGGGCGCGGCTGTCGGGCGCGCTCAACCGGGTGATGCAGGAGCGGCGGCTGCGGCTGCAGCGGGCCGAGCGCGGGCTGCCCGATCTTCCCGGCCTGCTGGGCACCGCACGGCAGCGTCTGGATGACCGCCACCAGCGCCTGGGCCTCGCGCTGCCGAACCTGCTCGCCGCCCGCCGCG